>CAZYQZ010000047.1:0-8063 GCA_964649915.1 uncultured Gammaproteobacteria bacterium
TACCTGTGGATGAAGCGCTTTTTACGAAGTATGCGTACGTAGATTGCAAGAAGAGGCTACAGACTGAGATCACCACGATGACGAGTAATCCTCTATACAGATTCATACGTTTATGCAAATTGTCTAACTCAACAAATAAGTTACCAGGATAAGCTATGTAACCAATCCTATTCTTCCACTACTATCTACGGATGTTTCAAATCTCACCTCATTCACCTGTGCAGTTCTGGAAGCTGGATCCTGCAAGAATGAGAAATCTTTTCGGGCAATACTTTCTTGTGCAAGACGTGTGAGCATCTTCTTCTCTGTATCTTTCACAATTTCACTCTTAATATTCCATACTTCTACGGCTATATAGAGGACAAGTGGAGCAATAATAAATGATAAGAATCCGGCAGGTGAACGAAGCATATTTATAGCTTGACCTAAGTAGGGGATCATGAAGACTTCATGTCCTAGAACCGCATCTTCGGGTACAAGTTCAGTATCAGGTGCATTATTCGCATCTCCTTTTACTTTATAGAACATCCCTCGATTGATCGTCTGTTTTTCCATAATTCTGTGAGTGACGGTCTGTCCAGAACTATTCTTGAATGCAACCGCATCACCGATTCTGTATGGCCAACTTTTTTGGACGAGAACGACACTTCCAACAGGTAGGTGAGGCGTCATACTGCCCGTAAGAACTACGAGAGATCTGATACCGAGTAAGATATCAGTTCGTGATGAAATAACCAGAAAAAGGGCAGGAAGAAGGATGAGGAACAATAGTCCTTGGACCCCTATTTTTACAACTCCAAAAGTTCTTAGAAATTTTTCTTTCATACAATCCTTCCTGCAATAATTTTCTTACTAATAACGAAGTAACGAACTTACTAACTACGCGTCTCATCGTACCTACCGTTCGCTGCTGCTGGAGGGTACAGGTGAACCTGGGTTTTTAAGGCAGGCCCTCCAGCAACAACGAAAGTTTAATTTATTGTGTCAATAACGCACTCAAATTCATTGTATTCGTACCACCTTGGACTGTATCTGGTGCCAAATCATCTAAACATACTGTCATTGATAAATCATGATTAACGCCAATATCTGTTAGTGGTAAGTTGTTCATTACCGTGCTTGCAGCCAAGTCCTGCAAATCTTTAATTCCATTTGCATTTCCAGCACCTGCTGAAAGTGATGCAAGTATATCAGTGGCTCCGTAGGTTAATGCATCAATTCTCAAATACGATGCAAAATTTGAATCAGTGTTTGAAGCTGTTATATCAACGTGATTACCAGCAACAGTACCTGAATTTTTCAAACTTAACGTTGCAGGTGAAAGACACACCCCAGGTGACATATTTGTACCACCGAAACTGGCTGTTACATCATCGCTTGGCGCTTCGTTTTCATCGGTCAACTTTAGATCCAATGTACCAGCGGCAAAAACGTTGTTACTACTTGTTCCAGTGTTTGTGAATAAAGCAAAGGTAGCCCCTCCCGCTAGCGCTAGTGATGCTAAAATAGAAAACCCGCTTGTAAGAATTTTTCTGTTCATATCCGTTTATTTCACCTCCCCCTAGAAACAGTTTCCGAACTTGTGAGGAATACTGTTACTTGGGCCCGCCTGGGTTCGCTCTTAGAGCCGCGCTACGAATAGTAGGTAAGGCGAAAAGAAAGAACCGGTGGGCTCTAATCTTTATAGATTGTTTGGTTGTTAAAAAAGTCTTTCTTCACGTATCCTCCTTTGCTCACATTCTACTCGTGGTCTTCGTTCACGTAGTCGAATGTTCGCTACGGCGGATTATGCAGATGTAAGCTTCAAAAGTTCAGCAACATCTGCATAAAAAAACCACCCCCAAGATCCTGTACGGTTTCCCGTTTTAAGCAGAGGGGTGGTTTTTCGTCAAATGACGTTTTATTACCTACTTCTATATAGTTTGCTAGAGTTGGGCAGTGTCTCATAGCTATAATGACTCATAATATTCCCGCAAGGGTTTATTATTAAATCATGTATTACCTGTCCTATAAGATAGTGGAGGAAAACCAACGTGTCAAAGACATCGGACTAGATCGTAATACTTCACGAGATGGTCATTTTCTCATACACAACGTAGATACGAAGAGATCAAAGTAGATGAATATATAGATTCAGTGGAGAACCGCTGGGGGAATACCCGTCTTTTCTGTTATGGTTGTATCGACATGATGGAATTGCTCTCTCCATGTACCTGCACACATTTGCATGATATTCGCCGCCATAATATGACTATCAAATTCTGGTGAAACGATCTTACCGCGATAATTAGAATTCATGCGTGCTAAATTCACCTCGGGATTGGCCTTACGTTGCCACATATCTACAATTCGTGTTGATTCTGTATCCATACGTTCAGCTGCAAGTGCTCTTTGATATGAACGAAGCTGCTCAGAAAGAGGAAGATGCTTATGAGTTTTATAGTCATTTACCCATCTGACAATATCTGGTCTCGTAAGTCCAATTTTACTTATATAATCATCATTGATTGTATAGGTAAGAGAGTCTAACCTATCCATTGTCTCTACCGATGCAAAAGGTGACGTGAGTGCAGTGGATTGTGTTTGAAATAGATCGACTAGGGGGTTAAATAGTTCTCTCCTAAATAAATTTTGTGCTGGGTCGCCGAAATTTTCTGGAAGAATTGGGAGAAGAGCTGAGCTAATGACAGCATTCTCACTCGTAAATTTATTTAAATCTGGGTTATCTACCTTTATTTCTAGAAGCCCGATTTGGCCTGGCTGATATCGGGATACGATCCGAAATGTAAAGTTTGGGCCTAATTTCTCAATATCAACGGGTAGATTATCACGTATCTCCTGTGGTAGATGGTCTTTCTGTAGGAATGGTTGCTCTTTAAACGCAGTGGCATCTCCTGCAGTGGCATCCACTGCGTGTTCTTGAGTACGAGCTGGTATTCTATTTTGAGGTAGGGGAATTTGTTTCGCATCAGTTACAGGAAGGTAGGCAACAGACTGAAATCTTTTGATTTTGTCTAAAACGCCTTGGAATTGAGAAATGATTTCTGGTGAAATGTGTGGAATCACAAGATCAGGAGTAATAGGCGCATGAAGGTCAAGTACGGAAGAAGAAGGAGTAGGTTGCTGTGGCATTTTGAAATACTCAAATGCCTTTCCTTTCAGATCAGGTCTTACGCCTGTCTGGGTTTGTTCTTGTCCATCAAATCCCATAGTTCATATATCATAAGGTAAGAACTGGTCGGCAATCAAATTCACTCTTCATACCAAGAGGCTCATCGGCTATACTCACACTGATGTTCTCCAAGAAATTTTTCCTCTTCGGGATTCTCATAGGTCTTGTTCTTCTTGTCTCCTATAGCACTTCGTTGCCTGATGAGAAGTTGCATATCTTCTTCTGCGATGTAGGGCAGGGAGATGGAACATACATTCGATTTCCGACAAATAAGGACATGATTATCGATGGCGGGCCAAATGACAAAATTCTGGGGTGCCTGGGGCGGCACATGCCCTTCTACGACCGGACCATAGATGTCGTCGTACTGACACACCCGCAGAAAGATCACATGCAGGGACTCATCTCAGTATTGAAACGATTCACCGTAAAAACTGTAATTATAGGTGTTGAGGGAAACGACAGTGATGGGTATAGAGAACTTCTGTCAGTGATCAAAGAAAAACAGATAAATGCTAAAAGTCTTTTTCAAGGTGACCGATTCGTGATAGGCAAGGGGATGGTGGATGTATTATGGCCTACGCGAGCATATGTTCTGTCACATGTTCCAACGATTGAGTGTACGACTACTACGCCGGGGTGTCTTTCGGTATCAAATGGGAATGTACTTGGTGCAACTACAACTACAGACCTCAATAATTTCTCCTATTTTATGCATCTCTCATATGGAGATTTCGACGCTCTTTTTACCGGAGACGGAGATATGCAGATCGATCCTGAGATTATAAAAACTGCAAATGTACCAGACATAGAAGTATTAAAGTTTCCTCACCATGGATCAAAGACCGCTCTCTCATCAGAATTACTGGATCTAATCAAACCAGAACTTGCTGTCATATCTGTCGGAAAAAATAGTTATGGACATCCAACGTACGAAGCACTGAATCTTCTTTCAAGCCGTGGAGTGAAAGTGGAGCGGACTGACAAGCATGGAGATATCGAGATAGTAAGTGATGGAAAAATATGGTGGGAAAACTAATTCCTTAGACTTAAATAAGAGTGATAATTAATTACCACCAGTTAAGTCCGAATCAGGGGAAGCATCTTGATTTGCTACTTTTGATCTACGAGTTTCTCGCGCTTTATAGATATCATAAAACGTGGTTGGATGAAATGACGTATATGTTTTTGTATAAGAAAATCCGCTTTGGTTATTTGGATCTGGATCAGGATGGAGCAGGAATACAGCATATAAATTTAAACCTTCATCTCGAGCTGCAAGAAAAGTTGAAATATGTGGTTTATGCCCCTCCGGTAGAAATACAAGATGTGCAGATCTAGAACGCATGAAAGAGGGTATGGTTTCAGGGTGAGCAAGCCAATCTTTTTCACGAACAGAATACGATTTTGTCTTTCCATTTGGGAGGACTTCCTTCTCACTATTTGGTATTTTTTGATCACCATTTATTTGCTTGGGATTTATAGGGCGCATAAGTATGAGCTGATTTCTGGAGGTTGCTTCCATGAGTTTTTTCAAATACTCGGGAGATATCGCTTCCTGCCAATCATTCCAATATGGATTGAGAGAATTATTAAGTATGACAAGAGCGCCGTCACTATACACCCTAAGTTCCTCTATCTGTCTATCTTCTTCTAGGAGTTGTTGAGTAACCTCTATTTGATCATCATAATCAAGTGGTACAGTAAAGATAGGTCTTCTTTTAGTCCCACTGGGTTGTTTACCGAGATCTTTCATTTCACTCCGTTTATTATTCGTTCTATTAAGCATTGCAGAAGGATCGAGTGTTTCAGGTAAGACTTGGGCTACAATTGCTTTCTCCAATTGGAGAAGTTCCTTTTCGGGAATTAACTTACGTATTGGCCCATTTATACCGTCTTCTGTAAGATAAAAATCTAAGTCATTTGGCTGAATAGACGTCATAAGTGAAGGTTCTACTATAAGCCTTCCACTGATTGGGTGAGTAGAAGTGCTGAAAAACTGAACTGACGGAAAATGATCCCTTCGGGCTAGAGCATGTTTCTGAGTGAAGAGTTGAAATCGTGGAGGTTCTTTCTTTGGTAATAGCGGGGGGAGTTTACGAAGTATAGTTTTAGTTACCGCATCGGGTGTGGTTACATTAATCAACGCTTCAAGTAGAGTAGTATCTCGATCTATTGTCTGTAGCCACTCTTTCGCCTCATCCTGTTCAAGCGATCTGCGTATTACTCGTGCCAACCGTTCGCTTGTTGGTAGTCTGTCAAAATCTTCATTGTTTCCAATAATTTTCGCTTCTAAGACAACTTGCCCATAACTTTCTTGGTCTACTTCTTCTGAATACCCAGGTTCAATAACTGCGAGAGTATTTCCGTCCAGAAGTTGGATAGTTCGACTAGGATTTGTAACAACTGCTTCGGTAAACTCATTCCGATTGATAAAATTAATAGGGTCAAAAACTAGACCAACCACCTGTGCTATATGGCTTACCAAATGGATTTTTGATTCTTGGTCCAAAGAAGGAAACGTGAGAAAATGTGTGACCAATCTTGATCTTTCCGCATCTGAAATTGCCCATGTAATAAATTCTTCAAATCGCGCAATCTCTTTGTTTGTCTTATACAGAGCAAGAGCTCCTTCCCAAAGATTTTGAATCCAGGGATGGTTATATTCACCTCCTGCAAGCATCCTATCTTTATCAAGATCTGGTAATGTATCCCAATCCTTCATAAGTAAAGCAAATAGATTCGCTGGATTATCTGTAAGTCCTAATCGTTCTGAGAGTGCTTGAATATGAAGAGTAGTATGCTTGAGAGTGTCCTGATAGGTCTTTACAAACGAGTGAGTGTTGACTTTCTTTTCCCAATATTGGTTGTGTGTTCCATTTGAAAGTATTTGTTCAGCAGATAGAAGATATAAGAGAACTTGAATTTCTGAAGGGGGGAGAAGTCCACCATCTTCAAGGGCTTCTGCGGGAGGATGTAGTAATTCATCAATGTAATTTTCCCGTTGCATATCCCTCAAGATTCCCTGACCACCTTCAAAAATAACTTCTACCCCGAACGATGTAAGCGCGTGCTCAGTAAACTGATACATCGATTGTAAAAGTCGTGGCACAAGCTCGGATGATGTGTGTATTTCATGTTCAATATGACCAAGTGGATTAATTCTGTGTTCGCCTCGATATATCTGCTCGGGAGTAAGGTGGCATAGTCCAACGAATGTTCTCACCCCTTCTTCTGTAGAAAGAAGTGATGGTATCTGGTTCCAAATTGCTTGAAGTATCACAGTTGCATTCTCAGGGTAAGCGTGCTGTTTGACAAGAAAGTCTTCTAGAGACATAAAGTAATGAATAACCGCAGGTAGTTCTTTTTCAGATAAGCTCGTCTCCAATAATCTCGTTATTTCTTGCGCTGTCACTTCATACGATGGAACGTCATGATTTCCTTCACCAGTAAGAAAATGTCCTAATGCATCAGCGCTTCTTCTCGTGTGCACAGATTCGGCAATGGTAGGAATCATTTTTCCATTTTCAAATACCTGTCCTGCTGCGTAGATTTTACTTGTGTCGGATGGAGAGTCCATAACGACATATTGTTTGATGTTTGCATTTGCGGCAGGGGCGATTGCACTAAAAGATCCGTCTCGTGGAAATGGTTTCTGAATTTCTTCTATAAGCTCATCTACATTGGTTGGCTCTGGTGCTTGTACGGCTTCATGATGGATGGACAAAATCTTTCTTGCGAGTTTCCTTTTATGATTCTGGGGAATATCTTCTCGTTTAAGAGTGGCAACGATAGTGTCATTTGTAATTTGGGGGTATTCTCTATAACACTCTCTTAGAAACTGTACAACTTGTGTGCGAACAGGATCAGTCAATTTCTCTTGCTGTATAAGACGAAGCGTACTTTCAACAAGTGGGTGAAATTGATAATACATATTATTAGGAGCTTGGAATGTTTCGTGGGGGAATGTAGTACGATCTGCGTATCGAATTCCTGAAAACTGTTTCCACTCATGAATATAGGTACTTTGAAGTAATGGATCCAAATTCTGCAATCGGTTTGCAATTTTCCAACACTTTTCAGCAGAAGCTGGATCGGTCCCAGCACCTTTCATGTGATTTGACCACTGATTCGCAACGTTTACCGCTGGTTGTGAAAAGTAATGTTTCGCATCAATATGAAGTAGTTCTATTGCTATACCTACTTTCTTTGCAGCGACTCCTGTTTCATCAGGAATACTATAATTATTTTTCTTAAGTATTTCATCTTCAAGCTCCCTAATTCTTGCGTGAGCCTTAAGCGCTATGGACTGTGCAGATAGTGGGTTTTCTGCTTGAATCATCACAAGCGCAGAGGTCTGTTGATCCTTTCCCGTCTGTAACGATGGTCCAAAGCGGTTAATTGCAAAGCCACTCGTGCGAGCAAGGTGTACAGGGTTGAGTTTTTTACAATCTAGAGCATTTGAAAGGAATTGACTGGTAGCCATGTTTAACTGTGGAATATCTGGAATAGTTAAGATATACGGTGCGAGTGACTGAATACCTTTATCAGTCTGATTCCAGGTTGTGAGTAGCGTGGTCCAATCACTGATAGAAAGTGCTTCTAGTACGTCGGATTTATATCTATTAGGAAGAGTATTAAAGCGGTTAAGATCGTGTGCTGGGGGTCCACCAGAGGGAATTGGTGATTCTACTCGACGGATAGTTCGTTCAGGAAGTGACATAAGTGACGTATTATATATAACTATAGGACTTTTAGCAAGATAATTAAAAGAGAGATATAAGCGTAGATATTATTCATTGCAAAAACTTATTCTGATAGGTAGAATTGATGGAATTTCTGCCCTTTTACTGTCATCTAGACCACTACTATGAGTAATAGACATGTAGAA
>CAZYQZ010000048.1:0-7966 GCA_964649915.1 uncultured Gammaproteobacteria bacterium
TGTTATACTCTGAACGACCCGCTCTGAGATTTCGGATCAAATTATTTCTCAAGGGAGGACAATGATCGTTCAGACCTTTGGGTCTGCACTGAGTCCACCCACCTGGCTATTGAAGCCGGAAATCTCGAGCGAGTTACAAAGCAGCCGTCCATTGGGACGGCTTTTTTGTTTCTTCTATTTTTGTGCCAGAGCTCGCAGCGCCACCGAACGCCAGCGGCCATATTGATCCTTCGAGAACTCCGCCTGCCAGCCCAGGGCCTTGGCCCGGGCAGAGATATGCCTTCTCTGGGGCGGATCGAACTCTATTATCATCGTGCCTCCGGGGTTCAGGTGTTTCTTCGCGTCACGTAATAGTTTGTTGATATATATCAGCCCATCGCTTCCGGCGAAGAGGGCGCGTTTCGGGTCATTGCTCAACACCGATTTTGCCACGGCTCTGCCTGTGGTCGGTATGTACGGTGGATTGGCCAGGACGAAATCATATTTTCTCTTGCCCAGGTTTTTGAATACATTGGAATGCGCGTAACGAGCGCGTCGCGCGTCGATCTTGCTCTGTCGCAGGCTTTTATGGATGCCGGCGAAATATTTCTTCTCGATATCCGCGAAATCCACGCGTGCTTTTGAAACGTGTTTCAAAACAGCTGTGCCGATACAGCCAGAGCCGCAGAAGATATCCAGAACATTCGGCGCCGCTACGCCGGAGCCATTTATCATCTCTATCGCTTTCTCGGTCCAATATTCGGTCTCCGGCCGGGGGATCAGCGGCTTCGCGGACAGGTCTATGTGACAATCCAAAAACGGCGACCAGCCGATCACGTAATTTATATGCTCACCTTTTTTCAGGCGCAACAGGTCGCGCTTCGCGGCCGCGGTCATTTTGCCGCCGTATTTCTCGCGCAGTAACCAGCCTTCCTCGCGGGCCATGTCGCGAGAGGTCTCGGCTGTCATTAGGTGGAAGCCGTTGCGGTCTCGGAATCTTTTTTCTCCTCGCGCAGCAGCCTGAGGCCCAGGTAAGAGAGCGGGCTATACGCCGCGCCCATGACCACCTTGTAAATCCACCAGGGGATGCCGGCCATGATTATCGTCTTCAGCGAATAGATGCCTCCGAAGGCCACGAACATGAAAATGAAAGTGTCGAGGAGCTGGGACCAGATGTTCGACGCGGTAGAGCGAATCCAGAAGTTCTGGGTCACGTTCTTTTCCTTGAGTTTAAAGAAGACGAAGATATCCTGATACTCCGCGATCACGAAAGCCAGGATCGAGGCGATGGATATGCGCACGGAGACTCCAAAGACAGTATCAAAGGATTCTTTGACCCAGGCGGCGTCGGTGGACCACGGGGTTATGGCGGAGATGACCGAGAACAGAACGAATAGAGCGGTGGACACGAAGCCTGCCAGGACGAAACTGCGGGCCATCTTTTTGCCGTATATTTGACCGACGACGTCGGTGGTCAGGAAGACGAACGGGAAGAAAAACACGGCCACCGAAAGGTGGGTGCCGAAGACGAAGGGCATGAGCTTCAGCCCCAAAGTATTGGAGGCGAAGAGGGAAGTCAGATAGACAGCCAGGGCGATAACCAATCTATGATTCATGGAGTAATTATATATTGTCGGGCTGCTGGGAATCGAACCCAGACTAATAGACCCCCAGCCTATCGTACTACCACTATACTACAGCCCGTTTCGCAGGATTTTAACTTTATTTAACTTCCCCATGATACGCTCGTAGAGTCCAGAAAACAAGACTTCTTACTACATTACAAAATGCATTCACTTAGGATAAAACAAAAAGCGAGTCAACTAAGGCAAGCAGGAAGGACTCACCGGGAGATTGCGAGGGAACTGAGAATTGCCATAGGAACTGCTTACGAATGGACAAAAGGCATGAATCTTTCTCGAAAACAAAGAGTCGCTGTTTATAAGCGTAACGTGGCTCGAGTATGGACCGAGGAAAGACGCTTGGCATTTAGCAAGGCTTCGAAGATTCGCCTATCTCAATACCAAATTCCCAAGAAACATACAAAAGAAAGTCTTGTTGAAAAGGTTGTTAATTTCTATAAGAAAAACGGCCGCATTCCTTTGAAACGGGAGTTTAATATGTACAAGGAGTATAAACGCGAGTTTGGGGGATGGAATCGCGCTATTCGAACCGCAGGATTTAATACAAATCCCGAGTTATTTGCACATAAGTTCAAATCCAGCGATGGGCACTCATGTGACTCATTCACAGAGAAGATAATTGATGATTGGCTTCTTGAGAACGAGATTGTCCATCAAAGAAACTGGCATTATGGAGATACTAAGATGACCGCAGATTTTTTCTTGGATCCGGATATAGTTTTGGAATTTTTCGGACTCGCGGGTGTCCAGAAAAAATATGACAAAATCATTTCCAGGAAAAGGAAATTCTGCGAGAGATTCGGATGGAAGCTCGTTGAAATTTATCCTAGCGACTTATTCCCACGTAACTGCTTACCAGAAAAGCTCAGCTTTCTACTTCGAAATTGAGGCGGCCTTCTTAGCCCGAACTACGGGCTTTTTGGCCATCGTCTTGATACAGCTGGTGCAAAGGCGTTGGCGGGAGCCGTTCACGGTCGCCCACTGTATATTCGAGTATTTCCTGGACTGATTTACCGGGTTGTAATGACCGCGCAAAAGCTTCCGGGCACCGCCCATCTGGGAGCTTTTTCCGCATTTCTCACATTGACGCATGGGGGCTATTTTAGCCCAGGGGGGCATAAAAGGCAAGTGGGGCCGTTAGGTCACCCCCTTCCCAGCCATCACAGCATTCGCGCCGCGAAGTTCCAAATCAGAAACACGTAACCGCCAAACAACAAGGATAACAATAGGGCCACAATTGACATGATTCTCTCGCTGCCACGGCCCATTATCACCCCGGCTATCCCTACTCCCACGCCAAGCAGCGCCAAGACATATAAAACCTGGACGGGTACCGCTCCAATTCCCATCACAGTTCCAATCCCAAGAACTAATAAGATTCCGGCAAGCACCAAGGCGAAGGTTCCTATTTTCATAGAATTAATCGGTGCTGACCTTCAGCTTGTGGGCCTTCTTGCGGTTGACCTTGGGCAGGCGGACGGTCAGGATGCCGTTCTTGAAGCCGACGGTGGCATTTTCAGGGTCCACCTCCTGAGGGAGGATGACCGAGCGGGAGAACTTGCCCCAATAGCACTCCTGATACAGATAGTCTTCGTCCTTGATCTCTTTGCGGCGCTGACGCTCGCCCTTGATGGCGATGGAGTCGGGTGTCGCGGTGATATCCAAAGATTCCGGATCCACTCCGGCAACCGCGGACTCCACGACAATTTCTTGCGCGGTCTGATAGACGTCGATGGTCAGCCAGCCTTCGGATTCGCTGCGGATGCTTTCATCTTCTATCGGCAAAGGCATCGGACGGGATACGCGCGATGCGACACCGCTGGACGCGCGGGTGAGTTCGATCTCCACGGGCTCCATGGCGGAAGGATAGGGGACGGGTACGTCCACTCCCTGCATATCCTGTTCGTCGTAAGGTTTCATAGTCCAACTATTATAGCATTCTAGGTTTTAATTTTTCAAAATCCCCGAGTATGAAGAAGCCCGCAATCATGAGGAGAGCCAGCGAGAGGCCGCGTTCATGGAAGTACAGGATGCCGTAGTTGAAGGCGGCGTGCAGGAGGGTCGCCGCGAACAGGCCGCCCACCAGGAATCTCTTGGCCCCGAAATTGCGGATGCTGAGCGCCCAGTAGTAGCCGACCAGGCCGGATGCCAGCGTGTGCAGAAGCGTGGCTCCGATGAACCGGAAGGTGACCAGATGGAAGACGTTGGACAGGACCATCGTGCTGGGGTTGCCGCCCACCAGGATGCCGACGTTCTCTACCGCCGCGAATCCCAGAGCGGCCACCACGGCGTAGAGCATGGCCTCCACCGGCTGGTCGAAGTCGGGACTTTTGTGTACCGCGGCGTAGGCGGCCGCGAATTTCAAGACTTCCTCCACGCCCGCGAACAGGAACAACCAGAAGAATGAGTGGCTGCCAAGTTGCAGGCCGCTCAACATGTTGCGAAGCCCGAGCTGGGCGATGAGGGCCAGGAAGGCGAAGACGCCGCCGGTCAGGAAAGCGAGGGCGATCAAGCGCTTGGGTTCCGGTCGCATGCCCTCCTGCAGATAAAAGAGAAGCCAGGCGAAACTGGGCACGAAACCAAGTAGCACCTGTATGGCTAAAACCATGCGCTAATTATACCTTGCCTAGGCCGCAGGCCAACGAGCTATCATCAACAACTCTCCCGGTTTGATCTTCTGATAGATCTCTTCGGTCACGAAAGGCATGAAAGGATGCAGCAACGTCAACGTTTGGGTCAGCGCGTACATTAATATCTTTTGAGTGTTCTCTTTTTGAGTTTCATCCAGAAGTTGTTTCTTGCTGGCCTCTATATATACATCCGCGAGCTTGTACCAGGTGAAGTCGTACGCGGTTTGCGCGGCTTTGTGAAGTTCGAAGCTCTGCAAAGAAGCCGTGATTTCCGCGGTCGCGGTCCGCAACTGTTCCATGAGCGCGCGGTCCGCGTCGGTCTGCGGGGAGGGGATGGAATTCTCGGCGTTGCCTTCCGTGTTCGCGAAGACGAAGCGGGCGATGTTCCAGATCTTGTTGCCGAAGTGCTTCATGCCTTTGACCTTGTCCTCCGCCAGCGGAATGTCGCTGCCGGCGGCGGTGGAGAATATCATCGCGAAGCGCAAAGCGTCGGTGCCGTACGTGTCAATGATTCCGAGCGGGTCCACGATGTTGCCGCTGGACTTGGACATCTTCTGGCGGTCCTTGTCGCGCACCAGGCCGTGCAGGTACACGTACTTGAAGGGGATCTGGCCGGTGAGATAGGTGGTCATGAGAATCATGCGGGCCACCCAGAAGAACAGGATGTCGTAGCCGGTCTCCAGGACGTTGGTGGGATGGAAGGTCTTGAGGTCTTTGGTCTCGTTCGGCCAGCCTAGCGTGGAGAAGGTCCAGAGTCCGGAGGAGAACCAGGTGTCCAAAGTATCCGGGTCCTGGGTCCAGCCGTCGCCCTCAGGAGCCTCTATGCCGACATAGGTCTCGCCATCTTTGTACCAGACCGGGATTTGATGTCCGTACCAAATCTGCCTGGAGATGCACCAGTCGCGCAGATTGTCGATCCAGTGATAATAGGTCTTCAGGAAGTGTTCCGGGATTATCTCCACTTGGTTGGATTCCACCACGTGGCGCATCAACTTCTTCAGCGTCACCGTGTCGCCCTGCTTCACGCCTGCAATCTCGGAGTGGGGCATTGGGAACTCTTTGTTCACGGCCATGAACCACTGTTCTTTTATCTGTGGCTCGATGGTACCGCCACCGCGGGAGTTCACGGCTACGCGATGCTGATAGTTCTCGTCCACCTTTTCGAGCAGGCCTTTCTCTTTCAGCCTTTCGACAATCATCGGGCGGGCCTTCTTGATGTGCTGTCCGGCAAATTCACCGGCAATCGGCAGCAGCAGCCCTCGGTCGTTTATTATCTGCTCTTTGTCCAGATTGTGGCGCGCGGCAATCTCGAAGTCGGTAGCATCATGCCACGGGGTGATGGTCATCACGCCGGTTCCGAACTCCATGTCGATGACGGAATCCTTGATGATCGTCGCGGTGACCGGTCCGTTGATCCACTCCAGATCTATCGTCTGGCCGTCTTTGTATTCCGCGTATCTTTTATCTTCCGGATGCATGACCACGTATTTGTCGCCGAACTTGGTCTCCGGACGGGCGGTGGCGATGGTGAAGGGGCCGTACTTGAGGTAGTACAAAGGAGCAGCCTCATCTTTCCATTCAATCTCGTCGTCCGAGACGGTGGTCTGCATCTTGGGATCCCAGTTCACCATGCGGGCGCCGCGATATATCAACCCCTCGTCGTACATTTTCTTGAAGGCGGTGCGCACGGCGAGGTTGCGCGGTTCGTCCAGGGTATAGGCCTCGCGGCTCCAGTCTATGGAGGCCCCCATGCGGCGCACTTGGTTCACGATAGTGTCGTGGCTGTCCTGCGCGAATTTTTCCACGCGCTTCAGGAATTCCTCGCGGCCCAGGTCGTGGCGCGTCTTGTCTTCCTCTTTGTATATTATGGCCTCCACCTTGGATTGAGTGGCGATGGCGGCGTGGTCCGTGCCCGGGATCCAAAGCGCCCTCTTGCCGCGCATGCGCTCGAAGCGAATCAGGATATCCTGGATCACAAGCATCAGGGCGTGGCCCACGTGCAAGGTGCCGGTGACGTTCGGCGGCGGCAGCACAATCGTGTACGGCTCTCCGGACTGGTCCGGCAGGTTGTCCGGATTGAAGTACCCGGATTTCTCCCACATTTCATATATCTTCTTTTCGGTCCCCGATGGGTCGTAATGGGGCGGAAGCTCTTCTTTCATGAATATGATTGTATCCTCCAAATGTTGAAAAATCTAGGTAATAAGGCTCAAGAAATGAAACACCGCCTGCGGGGACCGTGGGGAACGGTCCGCGACGCAGGCGGCAATGGATCGCCCTCGGTGGGCGCTGGGCTTCAGATCTGGACGAAGGGACGAACTTCTCCGGTGGGTCGGAGGTTGTAGGTTCCGAGATCGCCCTCCGCAGCGCTGAGTAGCTCGAAGACGTTGACCTGGCTCTTGTCGACGAAGTGGTCGGCTTCGCCGTTGAGCGGCTTGCGAGCCAGGATCACCGTGTTGCAAGCCTTCGTCTTTCCCACGATGCGAGGCTTCTTCTCGGGAGGGCTGAATCCGACCAGGAGAGCGGAGGATCCAGCCAGTCTTCCCTGAGTCAGGCTGAGGACCTGAATCGGGAAGACCTCTTCTCCGTTGACCAGGAAGATGGTCTTCCCGCTGGTCTTACGCAGAGGCTTCGGGAACTTCGGCGGTCTGTTGTTGTTGGCCCCGATGACCTTTTCCATCAGGCTTCCAGCGGCCAACAGGGTGGGGTTTGGATTGCCCATCTGAGTCTCTCCTTTCCAGAGAGTAATGCCCTGATTGTCAGTGAACTGGAACGCCCTCCTTAGGAGGAGGGCGGGTTAGCGGATAGTGTGCTCAACCGGACCTCCTTATTGGGGGCTCATCATCGCCATTATGATGGCGACCATATGAGTGGTCTGGCTGCTCATTGCCATTTATATATAGCCCTTGGAGGCTGCCAGTGTCAAGCGGCTACCCGGGCCCACATTCGGTCCACGGTTTCCTCGGGGAAGACATCGTGTAGTACCCCTTTGAATATCTTTTCCTGCATCTCTTGGGGGAGCAGCTTGTCGGGTCCGCCGACTCTGTTCTTCTGGTTGTCCTGCCAGTCTTTGACCACGGTCTTCACCCGGTCGACAGGGACACTCACCACTACGATTTTCTCAACAGTCTCTCCCTCCTCGACTGCCAAACTTTTGGATGCCCGAGCCGCCTGTTTTTGTTTGTGGTCCAAATCTTCCTTGGCCGTCTTGGTAGTGAACTGAATGCCGATGTCGTGTCCTTCCTGGTGAGTCTCCACGGAGACTCCCTGGTCGTTTTCTTTGACTCGGATTATGAAATCTATTTTGTATTCGACGTCCGCGTGGGCGTCTGCCTGTACCACTTCGAAGGGCAAGTCATTGTCGATTGCCACACGCGTCAGAAGACTGGAGACTAACTGTTCCGCGATTATGCCCGCGCCGCGCTCAAGCAGAGGCATTTCATGGCTTGCCGCGATGCCGGCATATGCGGTGTCTTTGCCGGTGTTCGCGTTGAACCAGCTGCGCGACTCGGTGATGGCAATCTGACGATTGAAGGCGTCCATGAGTCTGCGTCGCGCGTCGGCCACCAAATATTGCTTACGGACATTTCTTGTCACAGTCTTGTCCAGGCGATAGCTCTGGCCCCAGGCGCCACCGGTCATGACCTCACCCAGAGTGATCGGGGTCTGCTTGCCGCCTTTCTCGCGCATGAGATAGGTTTTGGTAGCGGCATC
>CAZYQZ010000049.1:0-7879 GCA_964649915.1 uncultured Gammaproteobacteria bacterium
ACCAAGTACCCAAACCGCTGTGAAAGTTGTGGCAAATCAAAGTCTAAACAACTACTTGCTCCTATACTCGTTAGACGAATTCCAGATATCTCTTTAGAGGTGAGATCATCCATCGTATATTTTCCTCTATTGAATTGATCACAATTTTTCACATTCAAGGTATTGGCATCCGGAAGTATTGTAGAAGAATAATATCCTCCTATTTTTGGGATTCTGATCTCCAGCTGACCTGTGGTAAATTGTGGAAGTTGAACCTCAAGCGTCGTACTATCAAGGCGAGTTAATAATTGATTATCTAAATAAACCTCAGGATAAAGAGTTTGACCTTGCACCAGGTTGGCGCTATCTATTTCTGTAATTTCCTCATTCTTTATTGGAGGTATAACAAGGGATGACCCTCTTAAAGATGCGGGTAACGTGTTTGAAAATGAGAAATAATTCTCTTGATCTTTCACGGTAAATTCCAATTCCTCTTGCTTGCGTCCACTGAATAGAGAACGGAAGGGATAAAACACATCAGAAGATTCAGTATTACTTTTTTGAGATGAATTATCAGAAAAATACGTTCCAAAATCTGCGTATCCTTTATCAGTGTTCCCCCATTTATACTCAGGTGAGATATGCAAGATATCCGGAGCAACTGAAACGTATTGGTTTACAGAGTCTGTTACTTTACTATTTGTATATACATCCAACTTATCAAAACTCTTTATTTTCTTTAATTCAGGTATTTGAGCGATAAGCTCTGTCGTTTTTTCTGTATATGTAGCTCGCTCTGAAAATGGACTAATGATATTGCGATCTATAATAACCCAGGAGACACCATACTTTGTGAAAACGTTTTTGAGTGCAGTAGCAGAATTGGAATAAACCGCTTGTGAAAGCTCCCAATAATAGTTTTCATTTTCTCGACTCCATGGATAAAACGCTCCATCAAGCGTAGCTTGAGGCAAGCCATACCATATAAAGCCAGACCCTCTCCCGCCCCATGAATAATATGACCAACCCCAGTATGAAGGTTGAGGAAGCGTAGCTATTCTACTTCTGGTGTTTTGTGAGTCAAAAAACTGTATTAACTCTAAGTAGCTTTTTGGGATAACAAGTTTTTCATTGTTATAAATAAAGTCACCTTTGAACGCTGGAAAACAGTAGTAACAGAGTAAAAGGAAGACTGTTGTAAGAAACAACTTTGAGGGTATTCTTCGAGAATGGTGATAAAGCTCATGCAATCCATTCGTAAGAAAAATTGAAATACAAAAAACATAGAGAATAGAGAACTTCGTGAATGTAAACCGAAATACACTATAAAAAAGTGGTACGACTTTTTGTAAAAATGTAGAAAAAGATGACAGAATAAATATATCATTTCCCAGTACTAGGAATGTAAACCCAAATAGAAAAATGAATGGGTAATATACTGTTTCCTTTTTTTTCAAAGAACGATATACGCCGAAGATGGAGACAGTAAAAATAATGAATGATAGAACTACCATGAGGGGAGAGTTTACATGAGTACGCCACGCCTTCATCATATAGTCGTTTGCACCGGAAGGTTGGAAGTCGACGTAGTCTAGGGTAAATCCACGAAGTGTTGCTACGCTCATGAAGTTCCCGAAAGCTTTATTTCTTGCGACAATATTATCTGTTCCCATTTGATTAATTTTGGAATTAATAATGGTCTTGGATTGTTTTAGAGTGGTATATGCGTATGGAAGACTCCAATACATGTTAAGCACAATGGTCATCAGTAATAATACTGCTGAGCGTTTCAAAACAGCCTTTTTATCAAGAGCATGCAGAATCTGAAAATAAAGAAATATAATTAATGCAAAGAGAAAAACTAAAAACACCGAAGGCACATGCGCCTGGGGAATAAAAATAATTGAAAGAATAAAAAATATCCATTTGGCACTACGACTTTTCTCAGCGATGAATTTATACGCGAAATATAAAAGAAGAGGCAGCGCAGCAAAATGATACGCAAACACTTCCAAAGGTGTAAAGAACATTTGAATGGTCGCGATATTTAACTGATAAAAAAGAGCTCCAATAAGTGAAAACAGCTCTCTGTTTTCATATTCAGATCTTCTATGAAAGTGAATTTTTTGCAACAGTAAATATACGCCAATTCCACCCAGTAGATGAGAACCAAAGATGACTGCGTAGCGAATGAGATTTGAAGGCACAATAATTGATAAGAGAAAAGTCAGTATAGTATGAGGGAGAAGCGCTGCATGTGACATACCATCAAGTAATCCTAATCCCCTATATTCTTGCCATATAGAAAAAATGTTCCTCTCGAAGTTGGCTTTAAAGTTGAGATCTGGAAACACATTATCCCATCCGACGATATATGCTCCCGGCTTGTAGTTAGTAATGAAAAGTACAACTTCAACTAAAAGTAAAAGGAGAATATATTTATTTTTTACAAAAAAAGAAATTATTTTGTTCATAGTGTTATAAGACTTGGTAGACGATTTTATCCGCATCTTCAAATGTTTTTTGCAATTGACCTTCAAATTGACTTGTGAAAATTTTTATTCTGTCGTTAACTTCCAGACATCCATTCTCTTGTTGGGATAAATCCTTATGAATAACAATTGTCCGAATCTCATAAGCTCTTAATCGTTCAATAAGATCTTCATTCTTTCTCCGCTCTTGACTAACCACTTCTTGAGTAAATTCATGTGGTGTAAAACTTTTGTCATTTGAACAGATAAACCGATCAAGTTTGTTGAGAAAAACCTGCGTCTCCTTAGTGTTTCCTGACCAGTGAATATATCCATTCACAATAGCCTTTTTATAATATATAGAGTACAGATCATATCTGTTTCCGTTCCACCAATCCGTAAAAACTGGAAGATCCAACACCGCTTGAGACGTAGCTCCCTGTACAGTAGGTATAAAGTCCTGGTCTGAAAGCGTTTCAGAAAGATAAAAATTAACAGGTAGTCTCTCTACACACGCAAGGAGAAAGAATATAACAATGAAAGTTTTTCCATTTTTCCGAGAGAGAAGTGTTTTTAGAAAAAATACAATTGCAGTAACTATAAAAAAATATGAGATGATATAGAACCTCCCTGGTTCGATGATTCCTCTAAATGGAAGAACATGAAATAAGACATCATAGGGTAAGAAAAACCCGATCTCCTTACCGCCCCCTAAACCGAGAATAAGAAATAGTGAGGTCAATATACTTATTATTACCTTTAATCCTCGATCTATCTTTTTTGAGACAAGCATTCCTATTACGGCGATGATCTCTATGAAACCTAGAAAAACCGCGAACTCTATCCACTCCTTCGTATTATTCGCAAATAGAGATACTGGTGTCTTTATATAGATATTTGGAAGAAAATAATTAGTGAGTGGTACTGAGACAATTTCAGGCGTAGGCAGAATGAGAGACCCAGAGAAATATGAATGGATTTTTACTGAATTGAAAAAGTAAAAAATAGCTAGAAAAACTACTCCTGCAATGAGAACTTCTTTTCGCTTCATAAGAAGTAGTTGAACCATTTCGCTTACCTTTTCTTTCATAAGTATGAAAGAAATAGGAACAATAAAGAGTGCGGCGCCTAACATAAGAAGGAAATACTGCAAGGACGTCAGGTACACCATTGTAAAACTGGTGAACAACAAGGCGATACTTCGGGTACTTGCTTGCTTTTCCTTACAGTAAAGAAATGAGTATGCAACAAGTGGTACCCATCCAGTCATGAGAAGATTCGGATGTCCTCCCGCTCGTGCCAAATTATAGAAGGACACCCCGTAAAGTATTCCTCCGATAAACCCAATAAGACTATTTCCAGTTATTTTTCGGAAAAATAGATATGAAAATCCTATATTCATACCTAAGAAAAGAAAGATAGATACATTGTAGACAAGAACAGGACTCTGAATGAACTGATACATACCTATTCCACTGAGAAGTAAAAGGGTAGAATCATAGGAGGTAGAAAGGTCAAACCCTGCAGGATATCTCCAATAATTTGTCCACCCAAATGGAAATTGACCATTTATGAACTGCTGGTTTGCAAGGTATTGAAACGATAGGAACTGATAGTTGTCTCCCCCATCCCCGATTATTTTATCAGTAAGATGAAATACAGACGGGTAGGTAAATATGACAACGCTAAGCGCTATAGCAATGAGTGTGAGCAGAATTTTTTTCATATCATTACGATATTTTTATAGCGAGTTTACTTACCGGAAATGAAAAATTAGATTTGGAAAGACCTTTCCATCGCAGATATAACGAGGTAATAATCGATGAAGGCAAGAGTATGGTTACCACACTTTGAATCCCGGTCATACACCATGCTTTAAGAGTAGGCGTATATCCTAGATTTCTCCATGCGTATATCCGAATCTTTAATGTGTTGAGAAATTTTTCTTTCGGATTGATAAGTGAATCGTTATTTCCATGAATTCTATATTTGATCAGTTTCTCTGGAAGGTTTGCGAATTTTCCAAACCGAAGAAGAGAAAAGAATGTTAACAAATCGTTATTTGCAGAATGTTGAATTGTATACAACTCCCCTCTCGGAAGAAGTGATCGTCGTATCATCACGGATGGATGAATCATTGGGTGATAGATGAAATAGTTCTTTCGTATTTCTTCATGTGAAGTAGGCTCAAGCTTCTCACCCACAATATTTCCTGCGCTATCAATGACGTACGCTTGTGTACCAAGAATGATTACTTTCTTGTGCGCCTGCATATAGGCAACTTGTTTTTCAAGTCGAGATGGATCAGCAATATCATCTGCATCCATTCGGGCTATAAACTCACCCTTTGATTTTTTATATCCGACATTCGCACAAGCATCTCCCCCATGATTCATCGTTGAGGAGAGTTTGTACGCTTTTATTTTCTTAGGAAAACTTTTTTTATATCGCTGAATGATATTCCATGACTGATCTGAGGAATTGTCATCGATAATAATAAACTCGAAATTGTGATAGCTCTGATTAAGAATACTCTCAATAGCCTCCACGAGGTATTTCTCGGCATTATATACCGGCATGATCACGGAAATAAGTGGTCGTACGAGGCTTTTTTTCATATATGTAACTATTACTTGATTCCCTTATCTTTCAAACACGCCTTATATACATCACCCACTGGGTATGTAATTTTTGCTCGTTCATCTACGTTCTCTTTTTCAAAACGGGAAACCTTTCCACAGTCATCAATTGCCTTCATCCTTAAATAGTTACTTACTTGCGTATTTGCAAGAAGTCCAACAAATACTATAACTGCACCAAAAATCGCTGTCGTTATAACAGCTGTGTAATCCATCTTCATAGATATGTTTTGTCTTTCCATAGATACTTTCAGTAAATATTTAATAACTTGCAATACTTTTCTCTGTAATCAAATTGCTTTAATTACAAAGAAAAAAGGAGAAAAGATAAAAAGAAAATAAATAGGATGTTGCGCTACAGCGCTAGGAGACGCGTGTCTCCAACTTCCTGAATTATCTTCAAGCTTCTCTTTTTTTCGCAGTTTCTAATAAAATTACCAAAATTTCTCAAACAAACTAAGTAGTCTGTAAAGAGAGGCGCGTCACCGCGCCCCTCTTTTTTGAGAGAGTTGCCGGTACTTCAACCGCCGGCGTCGGTTTCGAACCTACGCAGCACACACAACCACGAGGTCGCCCAAGTTCGGGAAACCCTCGGGCCATTCGGTGGGCCAGAAATCCCGCGGCAAATCGCAAAGTTCATCGTTCACGGTCGGCTGGCGGTCACCATAATCCCATGCGGTGCCGTCAATCATGACGGAGGTGTCAACCTTGGCTTGGAACACAAAATTCAGTTCCTCCCCGGCTTTGCAATCTTCGCAGGCGAGATTCAGGTGATACCAATGCCCGACCACGGGCGTGAACTTGGTGTACGGTCCTTGCGCGACTTTCATTGCGCCGGTCGGATTGGTTTCCTCGACGGGCGTATGGAGCGCGGGCATGGTACGCGGACCCGCCACGGGCGTGGGACTGGGATTGGCATCGGGCGTGGCGGTCGGTTCCCCTACGGGAGTGCCGTTGAGCGCGCCTTCGACGCGGGCAACACAGCCCGTATCCGTAGGCGCCGTGGCTGCACAAACTGCGACAGCCAATTGATGTGAGTCGAACGGACTATCGGCGCGCGCCGGCATACTTGCCGAACCAAACGCAACGATGGCAACGAACAATGCAACTACCAAACCTACCAAAAGACGTTTTTTGTTCATCTTTTCGACCCCTCCTCAGAGGTCGTGATTTTGGTCAATCTGACGTGATTGGCCACTTACGGAATACATTCGTCCCGAAGGACGCAGCTGTACTCACGCTTCTCGGAAGCCGACTTTACAGTCGGATACCCGCGCGTCGTTTCCGACCGCTGAGTTGACTTCCTCACTCTTGTTTTACTCGCAGTGTAACGAGTCCTATTCATATAATACGGATCGTGGTCAGTTATAAGATGCACGGTTGTTCGTATTAGAATCGCTTCCTCTGTGCTTATAAGCACGGAAATTACAATAGTTTCACTTCCCATGATTGTATCCATGGTGTTACTCATCTATTTTCCCTGAGGATATATCTACTTACACATATCTGGATAAGCAAATAAATCCTCAGGATAATAGAGGTTATATTAGAAATTCTGCGTTTCTCCTTTGTTAATGTGCGAAGAAATGAAAGAACAGACACCCGAAAAATCGAGGTTGTTCATCCTTTTCTTGTCTGGCAAATCCAAGACATTTCTACGGATTTTATCCAGAATGAAACACCACAGTGAATGTTTTGTGATGTTCTATCTAGAAAAAATATTAAAACTTAGATTACTACAGGATTTCATACTATGTTTTTCAATAGCCAAATATCTCATTTATATATGTCTAAGCGAATTGAAAGTATATCATACTATAGGACTCGTGTCAAGATAAAATGGCGAAGGACATGATGATTTGCTACAATAGGCCTGTTGATTCTTATGCAGTACCAATCTCGCCTATCTCGAGTCCAAGAAACAAGAGCAAAAAAACGGATAATTATCTCTGTTGCCCTACTTATTTTCTTTGTTATTTTTGCCTTTGTTGCTGGAGTACCACTCCTTTCTCGGTTGAGTCTTCTTCTTACGAATAACGCAGATACTGGAAACACAAGCCAGGATCAGAGCAAGCTACCTCTTCTTGCGCCTCGATTTGAACCTATTGTTGAGGCCACCAATACTGCACAAATTTCTATCAGCGGATTTGCAAATGAAGGTGAAACCATAAAAGTCTATGTAAACGACGAGGAGAAAGAGAAGCTTATAATCGGAAAAGACGGCACATTTGAAGTTCGAGATATTGATCTTATTGAAGGAGACAATACGATATATGCCAAGGTAACGAAAGGAACGAAGGAAAGTCCTCCTACAGATCTTGTGAAAATTGTTTATAAGAAGACGCCACCGAAACTGGAAGTGTCTGACCCCTCAGAGGGACAGACGTTTCTAGGAGATAGTAATAAATCGATGAATTTGAAAGGTAAGACCGAGCCAGAGGTAAACATCACGATAAACGATAGAATTACCCTCGTCTCAAGCGATGGTTCTTTCACCTACAGAACTGACCTTCATGATGGCGATAATGAATTCAAAGTTGTTGCTACAGATACGGCCGGAAACCAGACTACCCTCACACGTAAAGTTACCTATAAACCGTAGTCTTTCCAGTACCCACAAGCAGCCATATCCAGATCATGACCCAGGGATAAAAGAATGAATTATTAAATACCCCGTGTACTCCCAGAGTGATAAGTGTGGTTTGAAGTAATACATCTGCCGATGTATAGACGTGGCGAAAGAGAAAAAAATAAGATAGTAGACCCACGATCCCAGTAGTAAGAAGGAGG
>CAZYQZ010000050.1:0-7801 GCA_964649915.1 uncultured Gammaproteobacteria bacterium
CCTGATGCCCTAAGAATTGGAGAGAGTTTACGACCTGACATCTCAAAGCTCTTTCATGTCTCAAATGCGATCGCGCAGATACACGATACAGTTGTTTCTGAAAAGACTATCTTGTATATGTCAAATAATGGTTCACGCATCGTCCGGCAAATGCTCTCGATGGGAGCAGAGGTTGTGATTGGGTCATTTATGAACACATCAGCAGTCATTAGATATATTCAAAAGTCTCCAAAGAAGGTAATGCTTGTTCCATCTGGAGAAATTACATTAGGTCTTGTGATCAATGGTGGAAAATCACTCGAGGATTATATGTTTGCACAGTATGTGTTTCAAAAAGTTCTGCAACCAGACAAGGATATAGAGGCGCCTCTTAAAAAGGCAGCAGAGTATATTCGTAGTCACTATCTTCATGATGGAAAAAATATTGAACCTGGTTTAAAATTGGTATGTACACAGGACGTGTTTGATCATGTACCATCGTGTACGTTTGTATCAAAAGACTTTATAGTTTGTTCGTAAGCGTCCTCCTCTTGTTTCCTGCCCTCAAGATGGTATGATGTCCAAAAATCATGAATACCTCAGTGAAAATTAAGCGTTTGAAAGATATCAGTCGAATTGTCAGACAGCTCAAAAAGGAGGGAAAAAGAGTAGTTCAGAGTCATGGTGTCTTCGACCTTATTCATCCTGGTCATATTCAACATTTTACTTCCGCAAAAAAATATGGTGACGTACTGATTGTCACTATTAATGCTGATAAGTATGTCCGAAAAGGTCCAGGACGACCAATTTTTAACCAATCACTTCGTACACTCGCACTTTCATCGCTTGAGATAGTGGATTATGTAATCGTTATAGATGATGAAAGTGCACTATCCGCAATAAAAATAATCAAACCAAACGTCTATGTGAAAGGACCTGACTACAAGAATCTAAAGAAAGGATCAAAGGCAAGCGAGCTTCTTAAGGCAGAGGAAGAAACAGTCGGGAAAGTTGGAGGTGTTCTTGCTTTCACTGATGATTCTGTTGTATTTTCTTCAACAGCTCTTATCAATGATTACTTACAATCATATCCTCCAAAAACAAAGGAATTTCTAACCCGTCTTAAAAATAAATACACATCAGAATCCATTATTTCAATTTTAGAAAAAGTAAGAAATCTTAAAGTGTTGGTTATCGGGGATGCAATTATCGATGAGTACCATTACTGTGAGCCGATGGGAAAATCTTCAAAGGAACCTATCATCGTTCATGAATATCTTTCTCAAGAATCTTTTGCGGGTGGTATTCTTGCCACCGCAAACCATATGCGATCCTTATGCAATAATGTCTCCCTCATCACTCTTTTGGGGCGGCAGCGTTCCCTTGAGCCATTTATTCGGAAGCATCTTAAAAGCGGTATCAAATCTCGGTTTTATTACAGGACTGATATAAATACTATAGTTAAAAGGCGCTATATCGATATTCATACCAGGCAGAAACTTTTCCAAGTTAGTTTTCTTAATGATGATTTCATTCCTCCAAAATTAGAGCTTCAAGTTTTATCAGCGCTTAAAAACGAAATAGATAAGTATGATTTAGTCGTTGTCAACGATTTTGGTCATGGGTTTCTAACAGAGAAAATTATTCGCTTTTTATGTAAAAAATCTAAATATCTTGCATTAAACGTGCAAGCTAATAGTGCCAATTATGGATTCAACGTTGTCACAAAGTATCCTCATGCTCATTATGTCTGTATCGATAATCAAGAACTCCGTCTTGCGACACATGATAAGTACGGCAATATCAAGGATCTTATGAAGAAAATTTGCAAGAAACTGAAAGCAGAGTATATTATGGTGACTCGCGGCCCGTACGGAAGTATTGGATACTCTCAAGAAAAAGGATATTATGAGTCTCCAGCTCTGACACAAAATATTGTAGATAGGGTAGGTGCAGGAGATGCGTTTTTTGCACTCACTTCTCTTTGTGCATGTAAAAACTTTGACCCAGAACTTGTTTCCCTTGTTGGAAATGTTGCAGCGGCGTTAAAAATCATGACGGTTGGAAATAAGACGCCCATTACGTATGATGATTTATACGGATTTATTACAAGATTATTTAAATAACATATGCGTTCAAATAAGCTAAAGACTATTCTCGTAACAGGAGGGGCAGGATACGTTGGATCAGTGCTAATCCCTAAATTATTAAAAAAGAATTACAGGGTAAAAGTACTTGATCTTTATATGTATGGAAACGTATTTGAAAAAATAAAAAAAAACAAAAATCTTATCCAAATTAAAGGAGATATTCGAAATCGACAACTTCTGAAAAAGGCACTAGATGGTAGCGACGGAGTGATCCACTTGGCATGTATTTCTAATGATCCGAGTTTTGAACTGAATCCCCACTTAGGAAAATCTATTAATTATGACGCTACTTTGAGCCTTACTGATCTTGCAAAAGAAGCTGGTATACAGCGCTTTATTTACGCATCTTCCTCAAGCGTATATGGTGTAAAGAAGGAAAAAAATGTAACTGAAGACCTTTCACTTGAGCCTCTTACGGATTATTCAAAGTATAAAGCCCAGTGTGAGACGTATATTTTAAACACGCTGAAAAACGTCTGTACCACGCTTATTCTTCGTCCTGCTACGGTGTGTGGATATTCTCCAAGACTTCGCCTCGATCTTACGGTAAATATATTAACAATTCATGCACTCGTAAAAAAGCAGATGACTGTACATGGTGGAGTACAACTTCGCCCGAATATTCACATAGAAGATATGACGGATCTGTATGTAAAAACCCTGGAATATAAAGACGCACTCATTAATGGAAAAACATACAATGCCGGGTATGAAAACTATTCTTTGCTTGAAATCTCAAAGATGGTCAAAAGGGTCTTGTCCGATAAAACTATTCAAGTTGTTGTTACTCCAACAAAAGATCTTCGCTCATATAAGATCTCCTCAAAAAAGATTAAAAAAGAGCTTGGTTTTACCCCAAAACATACCATAGAAGATGCAATCTTTGATTTACAGAAGGCTTACAATTCAGGAAAAATTACAGATCCTCTTAATAATATAGCCTATTACAATATTGCAACGATGAAAAAAGTAAAATTGACCTAATATGCACAAGAAGAAACAAATCAACGCATTAATCACGCAATACGTAAATGAATTGAAAAGATGTCTTGATGAACTAGACACAGAGATGGTAGAGAAGGTTATCGAGGTACTGCTTCAGACATATAAAAAAAAACGACATGTCTTTATTATGGGAAATGGAGGAAGCGCTGCAACTGCATCTCATATGGCCTGTGATCTGGGAAAAGGAACGTTACAGAAAATATACGATATGCATGAGAAACGGTTCAAGGTATATTCACTCACAGATAATGTCGCCCTCATGAGCGCGTATGGTAACGATCTCTCTTTTGACGACATTTTTCTTCAGCAGCTAAGAAATCTCGTTGGTCGAGACGATGTTGTCATTCTTCTTTCGGGAAGCGGAAATAGTAAAAATCTTGTAAAAGCTGCACAATACGCAAAAAAAAGTGGAGCAAAAACAATTGGCTTTTTAGGATTTAAAGACGGGGGAAAGCTGTCAAAAATAGTGGATATCGCCCTTATCACTAACAGTCTTCACTATGGTCCATGTGAAGATATTCAGTTAGTGCTCAACCATATTATTGCTTCTTCGCTCTCTCGAATACGACGCATTCAAGAAGGGTTTGCTGATGCAGACCATCACAACAAAGCGGTACCATTCAAATAACATGAAAGGAGTAGAGAAAATTACGCATCAAGGAAAAGAAATTGCGATTATTTTCCGAAAAAACATATCTGTCTCCGGGATTCAGTTTTTTACCGATGAAAAAAACCCTCTCCAAGTTGGGTTCCACCATAAGAAAGCGAAGGTATCGCTTGTTCCACACGAACACATTATAAAAAAAACTCCACATATTAGCTCAATTCAGGAACTACTGTATATCCAAAAAGGGTTCATACGAATTACGTTCTATACAAAAAATCGTACAGTAATAAAAAGAAAAACACTACGGGAGCAGGATTCCATTTTGATACTGGGAGGTATACATGGTGTGGATATGTCAGCGGGCACTAAGATTTTAGAGGTGAAGCAGGGACCATATTCAAGTTTTGAAAATAGAAAGGTTGCTCAATAGGTATGATACCGGTAAACGAGCCACTCATTGCCAAACACGCGCAAAAGTATGTTCTTGATTGTCTCAAGACGGGGTGGGTATCCTCAGCTGGACACTATATTACTGACTTTGAGCGAGAGTTCTCACGTTTCATAGGAAGTACTTACGCTGTTACAACAACAAATGGGACAACGGCTCTCCACCTTGCTCTCGCATCTTTGGGAATTGGAAAAGGTGACGAAGTAATTATTCCGGATCTTACTATTATTTCCTGTGCACTTGCGGTTATCTACACAGGGGCAACGCCTGTATTGGTGGATGTAGAGAGGAGAACTGGAAATATCGACCCTTCATGTATCGAACAAAAGATAACAAAAAAAACAAAAGCTATTATGGTCGTTCACCTCTACGGTCATCCGGTGGACTTAAGAAAAGTCATGAAGATAGCAAAAAAACACAAGCTTCTTGTTATTGAAGACGCAGCGCAGGCGCATGGGGCAATGATAAATATGGCCACATCAAAAAATAATAAACCAGTATGGAAAAGGGTGGGGTCAATAGGAGATGTTGGGTGTTTTTCTTTCTATGGTAATAAAATCGTGACTACAGGGGAGGGTGGCATGGTGGTTACGAATAACAAAGCCCACTGTTTAAAAATGCGACTACTAAAAGACTTGGCACATTCACCCTCTACACGTTTCTTACATGAAGAGGTGGGGTTTAATTATCGCATGACTAATCTCCAGGCGGCTTTGGGACTTGCGCAGCTTGAAATGGTAGAACCATACATTAAAAAGAAGCGATGGATGGCAAAACTGTATACCAGGGGACTTTCGAATATTACCTCTATTGAGCTTCCTGTGGAGGAAAATTGGGCGAGGAGTGTCTACTGGATGTATAGCATAAAAGTGAAAGCTGATTCGCCGATACATCGTGATGAAGTCTGCTTGAAACTACGTCAAAAGAATATTGATACACGAAACTTTTTTCTCCCTATACATTCGCAACCTGTTATGAAAAAACTGGGCTTTTCTGATAAAAGTCAACAGCGCTCACTCACAGTTTCCGAAGATTTAGCAAACCGAGGTTTTTATATCCCTTCGGGGCTGGCAATTACCCAAAAGCAAATCAACGAGGTTATTAACGCCTTGCAAACTATTTTTACACAAACATGAGCAATGAGTTCGTTTCTATTATTCTTCCCACCTACAATGAAGCAGGTAACATCACCGCGCTTCTTACTGCACTTAAAAAAAAGGTAAAAAGACGTTTCGATATAATAGTGGTTGATGATAATTCTCCTGACGGCACTTCGAAGTTAGTGAAACAATATATACAGAGTACAAAGACTAAAAATATACGATTATGCACTCGTAAAAACGACAGGGGATTAACGAAAAGTATTCAAGCTGGGATAGATCTTGCAAGGGGAGATGTTGTTGTTTGGATGGACTGTGATTTTTCTCATCCACCTGAGGATATCCTTCGGTTATTACAAAAAATGGATGAAGGGTATGATGTTGTTGTGGCTTCTCGATATATAAAAGGAGGAAAAGCAAGACGTGTAACCTATAAAACGGACGATTCTGTTGTCTCGACTGTCTTAAGCTATATACTCAATATGAGTCTACGGATAATCTTGGGATATCCATTTACCGATTACACAAGCGGGTTTGTCGCAGCAAGAAGGAGTATTTTTAAAGAAATACGATTGGAAGGTGATTATGGTGAATATTTCATTACGTTTATACATCGGGCATATGAACACACGTTGAAAATCATCGAGATTCCCTATGTAAGTAAGTCTAGAACTGCTGGATATTCAAAAACTGGAGGAAATTTTTTTAGATTGCTTACATTAGGGCTACAATACATACGTACCGCGTTTACTATACTGTGGGAAAAACAAAAAAATGAAAATTGAGGCAATACAGCAAAAAGATCTTCACGATATAGTAAGGCTCCATATTCAGGAACTTCCAAACACAGCCTCATCAAAAATTGGATCCACCTATTTGTATACCATGTATAGTTTGTTTATCAGTAATACGAGTTTTCATTCAAGTTTTATCGTAAAAGATGAAGGACGTATTGTTGGGGTTATAACCGCGACGAGGAATCTTCTCCTTACTCAAAAGCTATTCAAATCACGGGTATCACCTGGTATCATAGGAATAATTCTATGGGCGGTTATTCGTGGTAAGATAACTCACCAGCTTCTCTGGAAACATTACCTTTTTGAGAGAGGCTTACAAAAGCAGCATAAAGATTCGTACCAGAGAATTTTAACTCTTTTTGTTGATAAGAAATTCCAAAGAAAAGGAATAGGAAAGACGCTTATAAAGAAAATAATTCAAGAGTATAAAAAGAACGGTAGTATCTATGTTGATACACTTAAAATCAATACAGGAGCTCAAAAATTTTATCGAAAATACTCATTTAAGAGAGTTCTAGAGATAGGGGATTCAATCATATATACCTATGCTGCCAATCGTAAAAAAACATAAAACTGTCCTTTTTATCCTCTTTTTATATATTTTCACAAGTATTTTTAATATTACAAAGGCAGTTCATATAGATGATACAGCCTATCTTGAAGAAGCTCGATATTTTGTAACCAATCCGCTCCATCCCATGACAGGGCAGATTAATTTCTTTGATACGATGGAGCAGATTCGTCTTCGCTATCATCCACTTCTGATCCCATACGTTTACGCTGGTGTATTTGCGCTATTTGGGGAATCTGAGGTATTACTTCATGTAGTATTTAGCCTCTTCACACTTACCTGTATCGTTTTTTTCTATCTACTGGTAAAACACTTTAGTCAAAAAAATGCATATGTTCTCACGGCATTATTTTTCCTTAGTCCCTTTTTTATACCGTCCCAGAATCTTATGCTTGATATCCCTCAAGTTGCGTTTTGGCTCATCGCCTTTTGGGCGCTGTTTTCTATCAGGAAGGAAAAAGATGCTGTAAAAAAATATGTGCTATTTGGAATAATGGTCGGACTTGCATCGTTAACAAAGTATTCTGGGTTTATTCTATTTCCACTTCTTATCCTTCATATTGTTTTAACAAAAAGATTTAAAAGTTTATGGACGATAGTTGTACCACTGCTCATCCTTGTGGGATGGTCACTGTTTAATCTATATGATTATGGTGGAATTCACATTCTGGCTTCTCAAAACTCTCCAATCAATCTTTCATCTCTGAGCGACAAGATTATTTTTTGGATACTCACGCTTGGTGCTATTTGTCCTTTCACAGTAATGTTTATTCCCAGAATTTTTCGAAGGAAAATTTCACTTATATATACAGTAGGCTGTCTTATCCTCATTCAGATTATAGGTAACACGTTTTGGTTTACCAGAGGAGAATCAAGTTTTCGATTTTTTATTCGAGAATACTTCTTCTTTAATGGTATGTTTCTTTTAGGAATACTCTTTGGTATTTCATTTCAGAAGTTGCGTACGTACGCAAAAGATATTTTTTCAATTGAATTCGTAGAGTACAGCGTTGTATTTCTTTGGTTTTTGGGTTCAGCTGTTTATTTAATCATTTTTGTTCCATTTATGGCTGTTCGCCATCTTTTGATGACTATGCCTGCGATATTTATTCTGCTCAAAGATTATTTACCCTCAAGAAAGTGG
>CAZYQZ010000051.1:0-7787 GCA_964649915.1 uncultured Gammaproteobacteria bacterium
TTCTTTTTAGTTTTTTTTCTTTCGCAAGCAGAGTAATTGGTAATATACCGTTTGTATGTCTAACAGTCCCATCTAAAGACAACTCTCCATAAAATAAAGACATGTCATCTTTACTGTTAAGCTGCCCTGAGGCAATCAAAATACCAATTGCCATAGGCAGATCGTATGCAGGTCCGTCCTTGGGCAAATCTGCGGGAGCCAGATTTACAACAATTCTATATGGAGGAAATTCTGCACCACTGTTTTTAATCGCTGCTCGTACTCTTTCTTTTGATTCTTCAACAGATTTGGAGGGCAATCCTACAATAGAAAAGGACGGTAAAGACTTTGCAGAGATATCGACTTCAACAGTAACTAAAAGAGAGGAAAGACCAACAGTGGCAGCTGAGGTTACCTTAGCAAGCATCCATGCTTAGTGTACTAACATCTTGCGTACTCGTCAAATTAATAGGTGTATATTGTGACAGTATTATTCCGATAGGAATCAACAAGAAATGGATAGATTGTCTGTAACTCCCGATCTGCTGCTTTTTCCTTCTCCTGAATACTGAAAAAAATGTATTTAATGCTTCCGCTGCGTAAGAATGTGATCGCCTCATCTCGACTCATATTGCCCGAATAAAATGTATCAACAAGAACTTGCTTTTTCTCATATTCAACGGTGTTTGACTGACCAAAGTATACTGTGTTTGCAGAATATGCAGGAATATAATTACCTGCCGTTACCTCTGCTAAAACAACGTCATCATGACTGGTTTTATCACGCAAAAATCGTATTCCATCCATCCATTCTTTCAGTGGATACATGGCTTGCGGTGGATATGGAACGGCCGGAATATTTGCACGAATTCGCTGCGATATCCACGTGGTTTGCCAGATCAAACTTGTATTCATCATGTATAGGCCAAAGAGAATATAAAAAACTATCACCGGTAATGTAAACGTGAGAGTGATTTTTTTTGATATTTGGAAAAATAAATATGTCCCTAAGATTCCTAGAGGTATGAAGAGAGCAGTTTGGGTAAACCTGAGAGGGCTTTGTTCTTTAATATGAGTAAAGTATATAGAAAAAAGAAAGGTAACTAAAATGAAATACAAGAGAGGATAAAATCTCTTCTCTCTTTTAATAACTGCGATTACTCCTCCTGCAAACCCTAAAAAGAGAATTGGACCGGTTCCAAGTATATATTCCCAAAATGGAATCAGCATGGGATGTGTCCGATGAAATTCTACAAGAGAACTCCATGGTAGCTGCCTCGTAACAAGAAAAATATAAAACAATGATAGTGTTGAAAAAAGAACAAAAACAATTTCATAGCCACCGTGTTGGTAGATATACGAAACTCCTTTTCCTGCTTTCTGTTTTCTCAAAAGAATAACCAATTTTCTTATGTGAACCATAACAAAATGTAGGATTATCACAGAGTTAAGTGTAATAAGACTTGGGGGAAAAACGAGTCCTACAAGATTTCCTAAAATAATTGCGATAATTAATTTGTTTTGAGTAAGATATTTTCTTCCTAGAAAAAATACGTAAAATAAATAAAATGATACAATCTGACCAAATAAAATATGTGGAATAAATGTTATTCTCTGGAGCGCATCTATATTCGACCACCATTCCATATACCGACCAACCTGAAGTACCCCATCGTTATTTGTAAAGAATCTCGGAAAACTTCCTGATATAACGGTGATAATAAATCCGACTACTTGCCAGAGTGTGTTTTTAAAATATGACCGAATCAACAGAAAACATGTAAGAAGAAGTAATGGTGCAAGAATAACTCTTCCGAGTAGGTATGTATCATTGGGATCTAGATGAAATATTTTTCCTACATGTCCTAAGCTTACGTAAAATACCTGAATAAGAGAACCTGCATGCGGCTCGCTTGTATATTTCTCAACAGCTGTCCATCGACCTTCGATGCCTTGATAGATTTTGGAAAGATATAAATTATAATCTGGCCAATAATAATTATGCTCAAGTATAAATTCTCGATTACTATCGTAAAGAGTGTGTTGTCGGCGTAGCTCAAAAATAGTCGGATAAAATGAAAAGAGCAGAAAAGAAAGTATAAGAAAAAGAAAAAGTAGAACCCTCTTCGTCAATATCTTTTTTAGAAATACATCCATATTCTTACAATACCCTCCTCTATAGACCTTCGTCAACGAATTAAGTACTATAGGATTATATTTATATGATATAATATCAATGTCTGCGCAAACCGGATAACTACCCCGCACCTCTCACGAGGGGCTGGGAGGAAAGTCCAGACTGCAGAAGGTGTGGGACTCACGGTAACGTGAGGCTAGTGATAGCCGGTTCCCGAACTTGAAAAGGTGAGGGACGAATTCTGAATTGACAGAATGAGAGAGCCACAGAGACGACCCTTCAGCTACGCTCAGGGCTAAGCCTCATGCTTAGTCTTTAGTATGCTAAAGGAGTGAAACGAGGCAATCCCACCAGCAGCAATCTCCGAACAGGTCGATAAAGACGGATGCCTTCCCGAGACCTAAAGTTTGAGAGCATCCACCTCATCGGTGGGCGACAGGATGAATCGTATCATCAGTCGAGAGAAATTGTTATCTTAAAACAGAATCTGGCTTATGAGTTTGCGCAGACGAATTATTTACTCTGATGTGAGCGTAATCGAAAATATTCCGCAATAACGGTTTCTATCGTAACAAAAATAGGAACCGAAAGAAGTGCTCCCCCAATTCCCGCTATTTTTGCGCCAATAAGAAGAGCGATGATAGTGACCAGAGGTGGAACACCCACTGCTTTTCGCATAACCATAGGGACAATAGCATGTGCTTCTGCTTGTTGAATTATAAAATACAGAGCGGCTGTTGCCATCGCAAGTAGCGGTGAAATAGTGATCGCTACAAGAATTGCGGGTATTGCCGAAATGATCGGGCCAATAATCGGTACAATCTCTAAAATTCCAGCAATAATAGCAAGAGGAAATGTATAGGGTATTCCCAATAGTGTCAGCCCGAAAAATGTCGCGACTCCAATTGTTACTGCAAGGAGAAGTTGTCCACGAACCCATGCCCCTAGCCTGTCTTCAACTTTCACAAGCGTTGTCATAGTAAGAGCAGCCGCTTCTTTACCCATAAAAATTGAAAGGTGAGATTCAAGATTTTTTCGCTCAAGCAAAAGATAAAACGAAATAACAAACAATGTAAAAAGGGCAATGATGTTACTAAATAATCCAACTGTGACCTTAATAAGGTTTTCACCGAGCGGGGTGATTTGTGAAGTAAGAGTTTGGACATCAATGGTGACAAATGGAATAAAGTTATGAATATATCCGGGAAGATTTTCCCCTAACCTAATTGATTGTGTGACAAGCGGAGGAATAATGGCATTTGCCGCAAAGACCACAAAAATAATTCCTATGACGTATACAATAAGTGCAGAAAGTGCTCGGGGAATATGAAATTTCTCCAATTTGTCTGCCATAGGCCGAAGTGCAGACATAAAAATAAATGAAATAAACACTAAAAAAATAATCTCACGAATCTGAATGAGAAACCACAAGGCAAGTAGTGTGAAAATGGTAAAAATAATTGTTCGATGAGATATTTCTATTTTCGTTGGCATAGTAGTATGTAATAACTATAAACTAACCCCGAGTATACCACGTTCTTACCCTGTCCTCTATTTCTGTCACATATCCTTCTTTTTGCGTGTCAAACCAGACAACATCTTTCTCTTTCTTAAACCAGGTCATCTGCCGTTTAGCATACTGTGTTTCCGCTCGTATCCATTTTTCTACAGCAACATCCATACTCTCTCGCTTTTCAAAAAATTCTTTCAGCTGTTTTATCCCTGTTGATGAAATGGATGGAAGTGTCTGATCGGTGTACTTTTGCAAAATTTGTTGTGCTTCCTCCAAAGCACCTATTTTGATTCTTTTTAGAACACGATTTTTTATGCTTTCATATATTCCCTGAGAAGATATTTGCAGTCCAATACGAAGAACGTCTTTTGCAACTGGTTGAAAAATAACAGGTTGCCCTGGATCGCTTTGCGCTATCTCAATTGCGCGAATAAGCCTTCTGGGATTTTGTCTATCTGAGTTATTCATTCTTTCCCACCGCTTCTTATCTATTGTTTGGAGCTTACGTTGCAATTCATCTTTAGATATATGATCGAGCTGTTTCCTTAACCTGGTATTTGGTGGAATACTAATATGTGTAAGTGGAGAAAGAACTGAATTAATATAAAGCCCGCTTCCTCCAACTACTATTGGCAACTTGTTTCGCTTATCTATATCAACGATTACTTGTCTTGCGAGCTGGGCATACTCGCCTACATTGAAGATGTAATCAGGCTTCACAATATCTGTAAGCCATAGTGAAATTTCCTCTTTTGTTCTATATCCAACAGTAAAATGTTGATTGGCTATACCGAAGTGACTATTCTTAATTTCAAGTTTCGCTTCTTTGGGTATATCTTTTCCTGTCACTATATCCAACTCTTTATAGACCTGCCTGCTGTCTGCGCTCACCAGTTCTCCTGAAAATTGTTTTGCTAAAGAAATTGCAGTATCAGTCTTACCAGATGCTGTCGGACCGCAAATAACGAGTAGTTTTTTTACCAAGTCGTCCATGTATGTTTTATTAATTGGACAAATTCTTTTTGAGGTTTGGTTTATTAATGAGGTTTTCAAGTATTTGCCACCTCTGTTTCTTAACAGCATGTGGTACGTCATCTTTGAATGCTTTGTGCGCCGCAGTCATCGGCCTATCTGAGTAAATAGAGATATACGCCTTATAAAATCCAATCTTTTTTACAAGATCAACGGTATCAGCAAATTCTTCCTCAGTTTCTCCACAAAACCCAACAATGATGTCGGTACTAAGCCGGACTCCTTTCACTTGCGCTTGCAGTTTCAAAGCAACAGAAAGGTAGTCGTTGCGAGTATACCAACGGTTCATTTTTTTCAAAACTGTATCACTTCCTGACTGGAACGGTAAATGAATATTTCTGGTTATTTTTGGATTCCGTGCGATAACATCTATGAGTTCATCCGAAAAATCCCATGGATTACTTGAAAGAAAATCTATACATTCAATCCCCTCAATACGAGCGATATCTTCCAAAAGGTAGGGAAAAAGAGTAGGAATTCTTAGTCTGTTCAGGTGTTTTACGAACACTGGAGTGATGGTTCGTCCGTCATGTAATGTGTAGCCTTTTTTATCACTTTTTTGAATCGCCTTATCTACCCGATCAAAGTATTTCTTATCAATGTCACGTAGAACCTGTATATTTTCCCGTCCAACAACAAGATCTGCCCCATAAGAGTTCACATTCATACCAAGAAGTGTAATTTTTTTGTATCCCTTAGCACGTAGAGTGAGACATTCATGAAGGATTTCTTCATAGGGCCTACTTATTTCCCTTCCTCTTGTAAACGGAACAACGCAAAATGTACAAAAATTATTACACCCATTAGAAATGGGTACCCAGGCATTCCTGTCATCAGTTCGAAGTGGTCCATGATCAAACCCCACTTCTTCTATCGGAAGAAATTCATCAACTGCTGGCATGCGAACTTTCAGAAGTTTAATAAACTTACCGGTCTTATCTCGACTGGCCATTCCAACCATGCAGCCTGTCACGACAATTTTCAGTTTCGCGTTTTTCTTCTTTAAGTCTGTAAGATTATGAACAAGACCGTACACCCTATTCTCTGCAGATTCTCTGATCATGCATGTGTTAATAACAATATGATCTGCGGTTTCCATACTGTCGGTTTTCTTCATTCCCCGCGCTTCAAGCATAGAAGCAATACGCTCGCTATCAGAAACGTTCTGTGCACATCCAAAAGTTTGAATGAAGTATTTCATAGCTGTTGATTGTACGCCTATCTTTCTAATCCCGATATAAATCGGAAGCGGATTAGATAGATGAATACTGAGCAACTCAATTGTCAATCTAAGTTACGTGAGTATATCATGCGAGAGTCTTAACTTGAAGCTGATGAGTATTTCTTAAGAGCAAATCTCCAAAAGTAGATACTAAGAATAAAAAAGCTTGCTCCGATGCCAAATGATATAAGCAGATATTGTAATGAAAGTAGTCCAAAAAGAGCTTTCACCGGGAATGTCATCATGACGCCAACTGGAATAATAAAAGTAATAATATTCCTGATCGGATGCTTGTATATATCTATAGAAAATCGTCCCATGCTCGTAACATCTCTATAGATCATCACTGCATGATCAATCTCAGTTGTAACTACACCCAGTGCTAGAACAATAATATGGAAGCTTGCTGCAATAATACATGCATTCACGATAAGTAGGAAAAAAAATAGTATAAAAATAAACGATGTCTGCACTTGAAGAAGAAAATAAATAAGTAAAATACTATATGGTAAAAGTGTAATAAGATCTAGCGGATCTGCCCCTCCAAATAAGACGCGAAAAAGCGGACTGATGGGTTTTGATAATATTAAGTCGAAATCTCCTGTAATAATTTTTTGTCTAAAGCGATACACATCTCTAAACAGAAGCTGTGTCAAACTATCAACAATATTAAAAACGATATAAAATATCATCGTCTGAACAAATGAATATCCAACGAAGGTCTGCGTTTTTGTAACCACAAGAAAAATTAGGAGAAGAAAGAATCCAAATCGAATAAACTTCGCGAGTATAAAAAGGAAAGCGCTCAGTGGAGTCATAAAGGCAACCTGGCAGGAACTAAATGTAAGTCTAAGCCATACCCTCAAATAATACTGAAACGTTCTCTTCATATTATTTTCCCTCGGCACTATATAGACGAAGTCCCTTCCTCCACACAACTGTGACAATATACCAAAGTAATATTGTCCACGTAATCAGCACAATAACTCCCAACACTATTTCAGAACGTGTCATTGTGCCAACATAAAGTTTGGCCGGAAAATAATACAAATATGGAAATGGGGTTAGACTAAGAATCTTAATCACACCTGACGGCAATATGTCTATTGGAAAAAAACTTCCTGCAAGAAAATCTACCAAAATAAGAAATACAAATCTGGAAGACCATATCTCTGTTGACCAAAAACCAAGTAATCCCAACAATAAACTGATAAACCCATAAATAAAATTGGAAAATAAAAGAGAAACTAAAAATAAAGAAAGTACCAGTGGATTTACGTTAAAAGTAATTTCTGGCTTGAGAAAATAAAAAATAATTCCAAGCTCAAAAATCACACATATAGTATTTAGTATTTTGTCTGCCAAATCTCTTGCAAAGAGATAGGAAAAATATCCCATTGGTTTCAGAAGGTTATTCATCAGTTTCCCGTCATAGATTTCAGTACCGACCTCGGAAACTCGGGATGCGAAAACAATATTACTCACAACGTATACCAACACTACATAGGTGATCATCTGTTCTCTTGTATACCCAAAAAGTGTACTCTGTGTGTGAAAGATGGACGTCCAAAGAAAATAGGTAATCAAAAAACGAATGACCATCCGCACTCTCCAGAGCAAAAAATTAAGTCGATACGTTGCATACTCAGCCCACGTATTTTTCATGATCATCAGATATTTTTCCATACGAGGTAGGATATGTTTATGAAAGTTCTTTACCACGAAAAATCGTACGAACTATTTCTTCAATCGTGGGTTCTTCTATGATAATATCGACATTTTTATATTCTGCCAGAATACGTGAAACGGCTCTGTTGGTATCTTTTCGAAGTACTGTAAATACTGCACGCGGAAAATTATATTCGACAATTTTACCGAACGCCTCAAGTTTCTTCGGATCAACG
>CAZYQZ010000052.1:0-7740 GCA_964649915.1 uncultured Gammaproteobacteria bacterium
AACTGAGATGGGTGCGCTCCAAGAACGGATCACTTCAACCAAAAAAGGTTCAATCACCTCAGTTCAAGCAGTGTACGTTCCCGCTGATGACTATACTGACCCAGCTCCAGTTGCGACATTTGCTCATCTTGACGCGAGCATTTCACTCGAACGGTCAATTTCTGAACAAGGTATTTATCCAGCCGTGGATCCACTTGCGTCAAACTCACGTATTTTAGCTCCAGATGTAGTTGGAGAAGAGCACTACAGTGTTGCCAGAGGAGTTCAAAAAGTGTTGCAACGATATAAAGATCTTCAAGATATTATTGCAATTCTTGGAATGGAAGAGTTATCCGATGAAGATAAACTCACTGTTTCTCGAGCGAGAAAGATTCAACGTTTCTTTTCTCAACCAATGTTCGTTGCTGAAGCGTTTACTTCAAAAGAGGGAAAATATGTACCTCTTTCAGATACAGTTCGCGGGTTTAAGGAGATCCTAGATGGAAAACATGACAGCAAACCAGAACAGGCATTTTATATGGTTGGGGGTATTGATGAAGTGAAAGGATAAGTTTCATAGTTGAACCTGTATGCTTGAACTTGAGATAGTAACACCAGAAAGAATTGCGTATTCTGATAAAGTCGATATGATTATCGTTCCGTCTCTTGATGGACAAATTGGTGTTTTACCTCACCATGTTCCCTTATTTAGCCGACTCACAGAAGGAGAACTTAAAATAGTCAAAGGCGAAGAGGAAATATACTTAGCAATCGGTGGAGGGTTCATGGAAGTCACAGCCTCAAAAGTGATGATCCTGGTAACAGAAGCGTACCATGCTCATGAAATTAATGAACAAGACGTCTTGAGTGCGAGAAAGCGGGCAGAGGAAGCCTTAAAGGAAAAGGGACATCCTGATGGGTTGATTCAAGCGCAGGCACTGTTCAAGAGGTCAACTATAGCATTGAAAGTTTTGTCCCGCAGAAAACGGTCCTCTGTTGTTCATTAGGTAGAATTATCTTCAAATTATTTTTTCTCGATGAAAAATACAGTATACTATTTGTGTGTCTATAGTAGAAAAAGTTCTTGGAATAATAAAAAATCACATAAAGATATATCTTATTTTCGTGGTGATTATAGTATCCATACTCGTCTACTACCGACAGCAAACTACTACAGTATCAAAAAAATCAGATAATGTACCAACGAAAACGAGTACTGCCACGATAAAAAGCAACATACATATCTCCGACACGAGTAGTACCCCGACTCCCAAGATAAACGAACAGGAAGTAAATCAATCTCTGTATCCAAAAACAACAATTTTTTTTACCCAAACGAATGCACAGGGTCAAGTAGTCCTATCACAGTATAGTCAGGGAAGTTCCCAAACAGACACAGTATTCCCATCTAATATTCGTTCTATTATTCCTCTTTCAACAACTCAGTTTCTTTTCTTAAATAATTTAGGCTTTTTAGATAGAGCTGCGAAAATCGATATTCTTGACACAGTAACTAAAAAAATAACATCAGTTACAATTCCCTCTGAGGGGTATTTAATCGAGAATGTGATAGTCTCACCAAAAAAAGATGCTGTAGTTTTTTGGGAAGTGGAGACGGGAGCTACAACTCATGGAAAAACCCACATTGTATATCAATCATTACAATCAAAGGATGAGAGGAAGGTTCTGATAAATGAGTCACTCTCAGATCAAACTAAATATCCGATAGCGTGGCTAAAAGATGATGTTCTGTTATTTGACAGCTATAGTGTAAATAAAAAAGGACTTCATCAGGGAATTTTTTCACTCCCCCTGAATACGACACCATCCACGGTTAGTTTACTCTTACCTGCCGATACTTATTCGTCACTTCCTGTTGTAGCAGAAGATGGGAAGAGTCTTATTTTTTCATCATATAATAAAAGCGCGAAAATTCAACTTCCTGCGCCCTCGGTTCCAAACGGTCTTTTCCGTGTAGTAATTCGAAACCCCAATCAGTTAATTTCGTATGATTTGTCATCAGGCAAAAGCGAAGTTCTTATGGCGGGAAGTTCTGGTGAGTTGTTTACAAATATTACCTCTCTTTCTTCTAGTAATACGATTTCATACAGACGCAGTGTGATTGAAAATAATCAGATAAAACGAAAAGATATTCAAATTCTTGCACTTCCGACAAAAACAAACACACCTCTTATCACGAGAGTGGATGGTTACTTGCTGACACGATATGGAACACGCTATCTATTAGGCTTTGGAGGTGGTACGGTAACAGGGATCGGAGGATTGGATGAGTCTTACTCTCAAGTATATGATAGCGTGTATCTCTACGACCCTTCTGACCAGTCGTATGAAAAAATCTTAAGCGACAATCCCGTTCAAATAATAGGTATTTTATGAAAAAAGTTTTAACCATTGTGCTATTTATATTTTTTATACTATCCGTATCAACGGATGTTCGTGCACAAAAGACGATTAAACTTGATACGTATCTCCCCTTTGAAGTTACTCCCACCGCGATGCCATCACCAGTTCCCTCATATACTCCGACACCAATTTCTCAGCCTGAAAAAAGTCAACACGCTACTCATCCAAGCCCGACTCCCGTAGATGATGGGACGTGTCATTTCAGTTGGCCAGCAGATGATAAAACTCATTTAACATTTGGAAAAATGCATATTGCGCAGTATAAAGGGTGGCTTAACTCAAACGGTGCCGGCGTAACGCCTACACAAGACCAATGGAAATGGACAGAGAATCAACTCTATGAATTCATTGATCAAGTAAGCGGAGATTTATACAATCGAAGTTTTCTCTATGGTAAGGCAGTAGCACGACTTGCCATAACTCAGGGTTTCGGACTGGATAATAAAAAAGAGCTTCATGAGACGCTCTCACCACTTTCTTGTGATGAACGAGGAAACAAGGTGGGCCAATATCTGGAAAGTCCGCTTTTTCTCTATCCTATGAAGAAGCAGAATGTAAAAGTGAGTCTTCCAGAGAGTATTATTCCTTCCTCGGAAAACTCACAATATACTGTAGAAAATCGAGAGAAAGTTTTTAACGTAGTAGCAAATACCGATGGAGAGATTTTACTTTCAAATGGCGTGAAAAGAAACTATATAGCCTATGATAATCCAGATATAAGTTGGGTGAAGGATCCCCTTTCTGGGAAAGTTTTATCATATTCTACACTCCGTCAAGATTTAGCAGATTTGTCAAATACACTAGGGCTTAACGACCGTGAAGAAGAGGCATTTATCGATTATTTTAGCCGGAAACTTCCAAAAGCAAAATACTACATCGCAAGTCTTGTAGATGAATATGATGCAGAAGCTGTTATGCCTTGGAAAATTTATCCGACACCCGATACTCAAATCCGTTTATTGTTCTTCTTTAAGCCGCTCGTATCAAAACCAATTGTTCAAGATCAGAAAATCGAAAAAGTACGAAGATACGGTTTTACAGTCTTAGATTTTGCTGGGATTGTGAAGTATTAATGTATTCCCAGGAGTAATCTTCCGTTTATAGTTGCGATTTTCACCAGAGACTCAATGTCATAAAAGTGTAATGATTCCAAAAGAAATCGAAGTTCTATCCACATATCTCCATCAGAGAACGGCTTATAGATATCGCAGATATTATCGGTTCCCAATCCTACAACAATCTTATTTTTAATAAGCTCCTCCACAGGTGCGATAGAATTGTGAGTTACTGTAAGAGTTTCGTTTCTTCGGTGGTCAATCCAGGCGCTGGGACAGGTGGAGAGCATTACGTGCGCCTTCTTCATAAGCGCATACACGTTCTTGCGATAGAGGATGGGATGTGCTGCAAGTGAAATACCGTGTATCGCAACCACTCTTCCTGTCAGTCCATATTCAATCGTTTTTTTTGCTAGAAGCTCAATTTCAGTTTCTTTGGGAGTATTCAGTTGGTCTACATGAACGTGTACCATCTTCTTCATCGTAGATGCTTTTGAAAGAATGATGTCCAGATGTTTTTCCTCAAATGGTGAGTCCATTGCCGGAAGACCGCCGATGATATCAACAAACTCACAGCCCACGTCAAACCACTGTTTTTGAGTTTTATCAAGCAAACCTTTATATGTTGAACCATTTATAAATTTGATTTGAATATCATGCTTATAGTTGTCTCTTAATTTCATTGCAGCTTTGATAGATTTATCTTTCACAAGGTTATCAACATCTATAAATGTCCCGATCGCGCTTACTTTTTGTTCCAGCATTTTTTCGATCGCACGGGACATACGATCGTAGATTTGGGTTACTGTAGATTGTTCTTTCATTGTATTGACAAGTGCCCATTTTTTATGGAGGTGAAGATTGGAAAACTGGAAATTTTCTTCAGATAAAGAGTATGCCCGGTCGATATGGGCGTGAGTATTCACCCATCCACCATGAGTAGCAACTTTATTGAGAACAACCGAGCGAAGATTAAAGATAGTCGGTTTTCTTTTACTCATTTATTGAATTTTACGGAGCGTATGCAGTTTTTCCACAAATTTTTTGGCAACCTCTATGTCTGTTATAAGTTGCGCTTTATTTTTTAGGGCATACTCTCTAATTGTTTGGCCATCAGTTTTTTCTTTCGGCTTCGACTTTCTCCCAGTTGGAACATTCAAAATTAAATCAAATCGATTCTGTTGTAAAAGGTCTAAAAGATTTGGTTTAAGATTCGATTGAGAGATTTTATTCACGAGCATCGCTTCAATTGTTTGTGTTTTTAAGAACTTATGAGTTTTATACGTTGCATAGAGTTTATAATCTAAGTCGCTGAGAAGCTTAATTGATTTTAGTAAATTCATTTTATTTTTTCTTCCTCCAATTGAAAGAAGCGCGGTACGCTCGCTTCTCTGAGCTAGTCTCATCTGAAGAGTATACAGTTCTATAAACCCGGCTGATGCATTCTGGTTGAATGCACTTGATGCCATAAACGTGGCAAGTTTTTCTTCAAAAATGGTGTTTGGTGTTTCTACAGCTACTGCTTCAGCTACACCTTTGTACAGTTTGACCGAGACTTTCCCTGTTACTTTTTCATTTACCTTATCAATAAACGCTGATAGATCACGCATAAGTGGTTCTAACCACAAAGCACCATAACAGAGATACGCCCACTTGGTGTCCACCAGAGCTTTAAACTCGTTTTCCTGACGGGTGCAAACATATTTTTCTAAATTTCTGTGTGCTGTAATTATGATTTCTGCTGCTGGAGCCTCATAGATGCCGCGCACTTTCAAACCGACGACTCTATCCTCGATATGATGAGTAATACCTACACCGTGCTTTGCACCAATCCGATTGAGTGTTAGGATCATCTCAGCAAGCTTCATTTGTTTTCCGTTTAAAGAAACAGGAAGCCCTTTTACAAATTCTATTTCAATAAACTCTGGCGTATTTGGAGCGTTTTCTGGTAGTGTGCTAATAAGAAGAATTTTTTCAAGTGGAGGGACTAAGCTGGGATTTTCTATCTCTCCACCTTCACCTGTTACTCCCCACATATTATCATCATAGGAATATGGTTTATCAGCCGTCTGTCTTACTGCAATACCATGTTTTTTTGCATACGCAAGCTCTTCGTCCCTTCCCATTGACCATTCCCGTACAGGAGCAATAATCTTAATATCAGGGTTTAACGCAAGCGCAGTACCTTCAATCCTAACCTGATCATTCCCTTTGCCTGTGCAACCATGAGCGATACAATCGGCTCCTTCTCTTGCGGCAATTTTAACTGCCCACTTGGCTAAGAGGGGTCTACCTAAAGGGGTAGAGAGGTGATAATCTCCTTGGTATGAAGCGTTTGCTTTAATTCCTTGAGCAATATTTCCTTCCGCAAATTCATCTTTAGCATCTATAATGTATGCTTTCACAGCGCCCAGCTTTAATGCTTTTTGGCGAATTTCTTCTAAATCATCCGAAAGTTGACCGATATCTATTGTTAGTGCTATAACTTCTGCCTTATATTCGTCCTGAATCCACTTCAGCATGACAGATGTATCAAGTCCGCCTGAGTAGAGTAAAACTACTTTTTTTACCTTACCTTTTTCACCTTCGTATGAAGAAACCTTCACATAGCTCTGTTTTTGTTGCATAAGTGTATTTTTTTGTAAAATTTAATAATTTTGACGTGATTTATATCACATTTTTATCTAAATATACTTGATATTCTGAAAAACAATGGTATACTAAGATACATTGGATGTCAAATTCCCTCGACGGGAATTTTTTATGGTAAAAAACGGTTACCTCATCTTAGAAACTGGCGAAATCTTCAAAGGATTATCCTTCGGGGCAGATCATGATGTGTCTGGTGAAGTTGTTTTTAACACAGGAATGGTGGGGTATCCCGAAGGGTTTACAGACCCATCCTATTATGGGCAAATTCTTACTCTGACGTATCCTCTTATAGGTAATTATGGTGTTCCACCAACCAAAAAAATTGACAAACTTGAAAAATATCTGGAATCCGGAAAAATCCATATACGTGCCCTCATTGTTTCTTCATACGAAGAAGAAAACACTCATTGGTTATCAAGTCAAACGTTGTCACAATGGTTGAAAAGTGAAGGTGTACCCGCTTTGTCTGGGATTGATACGCGAACACTTACTCAAATTTTACGCGATAAAGGAAGTTTGCGGGGTGTTATAACATTTCAAACGCCAAAACCTACTGATACTTTACAGTTTGAGGATATTAATAAAAAAAACTTAATTCAGGTTGTCTCATGTAACAGGCCGTACACATACGGATCCGGAAAAACCCGGATCCTTTTTTTTGACTGCGGAGAAAAAGAAAATCAACTCAAACAATTATTATCATATGATACGACAGTGATTCGGGTACCATGGGACTATGATGCGTTTTCAGCAAAGAATAGATTTTTGTTTGACGCTATAATGATAAGTAATGGGCCGGGTGATCCAAAGATGGCAGGAAAAACTATTCAAACAGTCAAAGAAGCGATTGATCGGAAAATCCCCATATTCGGCATTTGTTTGGGAAACCAAATTCTCGGATTAGCATCGGGAGCTAATACGTATAAATTACCCTTTGGCCATCGAGGGCAAAATCAACCAGTTCAAGATGAAATCACTAAAAAATGCTACATCACTACACAAAATCATGGATTTGCAATTGATACAAAAACGCTTACAAAAGGTTGGCACCCATGGTTTACCAACTTGAATGACCAAACGAATGAGGGAATACGACATGAGACATATCCAATGTTTTCTGCTCAGTTTCATCCAGAGGATATGCCGGGTCCTACAGATACACGATTCCTTTTTAATTATTTCATTGAAGCCGTAGAAAAATGGAAAAAACAAAAATAAAAAAAGTATTACTTCTTGGTTCAGGAGCTTTAAAGATAGGAGAGGCGGGAGAGTTTGACTACTCTGGATCTCAAGCTGCAAAGGCTCTCAAGGAAGAAGGTGTAGAGTCGATTATCATTAATCCGAATATTGCCACAATTCAAACAAGTAAGGGGTTTGCTTCTAAAATTTATTTTCTCCCTGTGACTGTAGATTTCGTTTCTCAAATTATTCAAAAGGAAAAGCCTGACGGAATTCTTTTAGGATTTGGTGGTCAAACTGCGCTCAACTGTGGTTTGGCATTATGGGAGAAAAAGATATTACAAAAAAATAATGTCCAAGTACTAGGAACACCAGTATCCGCGATTGAGAAAACCGAAGACCGCTTATTTTTTCGAAAAGTGATTGAACAATTAGGATTTAAAGTTCCCTT
>CAZYQZ010000053.1:0-7725 GCA_964649915.1 uncultured Gammaproteobacteria bacterium
GGCCGTTTTTCCCTTCTAGATAGGATATCCCACTTCTTATTAGGTACTTATTTGAAAAATCAGTTATGACACTTCCTAAACCGGAAATCAGACTATACTGCCATATTATGATATAAAGACTAAGAAAGACTGCGATAATAATTAAAAAAAAGCTCAGAAATTTTCGCCAAAACCTTGCTTTTGATAGGCTAATAAATATAATTGCGGTCAACGAAAATAATACTCCAATCCACTCTGTATAAACCATAAAAAAAATGAGGGCACCCAAGATGAGTGTTTGATGATATTTAGCTAAATTTTCTTTAGCAATCTTTAAAATAAAATAGATTGAATAAACGAAAAATGGTTGTACGATTTCATCGACAAAATAAATATTTCCATGAAACCAAAGATTTCCAGTTGAAAATAGATAGACACAGTAAGCAAATATTGACACTATTGATTTTATTAACTCATCTTCTTTTCTGAGAAGAAATAGCATTATTTTGTAAATTCCAAGTGCCGTAATGAAATGGAGATAAAGGTTAATAACCTGCAACAACAATGAAGAAGGAGGTATATTAAATAACTGGGAAATAAAAAAAGGGAGAATAAATGTAAAAGGTGGATATGATACATAGTAGTAATTACCATAGGAATCAGTAACTCCGCCTAAGTTTGCTATATGTTTATCTCCGGCATTTTCAAATGTATATATAGGGCTATAATGATACTTCTGCGGACCTCCTCCCCATATATGAAGTGTAACGAGAGTGTGAGCTGTAACCCATCCATGATAGTCCAGAGTTCGATTTATATTGGGGGCCCTTAGAATAACTGAGAAAACAAATAGAGAAAGTAAAATAAGAGATATCTTTTTTTTGTCTATTATTCGCATGGTAATCTGAAACAATCTTAGGTTTTCAGTGCAATATACATCTGGTCACCAACAAAAGGCAATCCGATCTTAAGCCTACTGATTAGAAAACTTATAGAAGTATAAAGGTTGTTAGCTAGTTCAGATTTACCTCCCCACTTCCAGCGTATTTGATACCCAAGTGGTAAACAGGATATATTAATCATTTTATATTTTTTACTTTTTAGAAAATACTCGATTCCGAAAGGAGAAAAATGAACATAGTGTTCCATAGGGACCAAACCTTCCCAGAACCCCCCATATAAACTTGGAATTGTGCCCGTATAATTAGTTTGACTTAATATCAGAAGCCCGTTTGGTTTCAATATCTCTCTTATTTCTTCCAATATTTTTCCAGGATTCTTGATATGCTCAAGAACATGTGACATAACAATACAATCAAATGACTTGTTGGGATAATTCTTCGAAGAAAAATAACCTTGGCGAACCCTTAAGTTTTTAGAAAGACAGTATTTCACAGCATTTTTTGATGCCTCAACTCCTTCTGCTTGAAAACCACATTTTAAAGCCTCCGAAATAAGAAAACCTCCTCCTGTACCTATATCCAATAATTTACCTTTTGTCATATATTTTAAGATGTATTTTAGAAGTGACTGTGCATACTCTTGATATTCGCTTGTGTCAGTACTACTTTTAATATAAAACGAATCATGTGAATAATTAGCCGTTGGGACAGGGAACGTAAAAGCATTCTTGCACCGAAGGCATACATATATCCTTCTTCCTCGAAATGGAATAACCCAAGGTTTTACTTTTGGATATAGACATATAAAACACCCTGCTAGTGCTATATCATTAATTTGATCCATGGTTGTGCTGACACATCAATTTCGTAATTTTTTTTCATTAAGCATAGAGAAAAAAGTACCAATTTTTGAGTAATGAATACAGGAAGATGATGTTCTCTCGTCGTGTTGATAAATTGTCTAAACATCCGTACTCCTCTTTGAGCATGCATGCAAAAGATTTTAAATAAATATTGCGACACAATAAACTCTAAGTTCTTCTGATTGTATTTTTTTAGATCTATATTCGCCTGTACTATTTTTGATAACCATTCTGTAAGTTCTTCTAAATTGTATTTGTGGTTCAGATTTGTTTCTTCTAATGATCTATGAATGGTAAGTTCTTTGACTGTGGGTACAATATCGAGTTGTGATAACTGATATTTGTATATTTCGCCTGTCTCTTCACGAACATTTGAGCTGGGTAGTTGGCTAATATTTGAATCGTGGATCCTGTAAAATGAGAGGGCTTCCGGAATATTTGCAATTTTATATTGTTGAGCAATCCGTACCCACAGATCATAGTCGGGGGCAATAGTAAATTCTTTACGGAAAATATATCTTTCGATAACCGCTCTTCTCATCATTATTGTTGACTGCGTGAAGCAATTACGGAAAAGTAAAAAACCCGGTATTAAATCGGGAGATGTGACATGTTTCCATGTTTTTCCAATTTTTTTTCCATCAGCGTTTATCACTTTCACCCAAGAACCAACCAATCCGATTTCAGGGTGATCTGTCAGGAATTTTTGCTGGACCTCCAAGCGTTTTGGAATACTTAGGTCATCACTATCTAAAAATGCAATAAATTCTCCCTTTGCATTTAGTATGCCTCGTTCTCTAGTTTTTACTAAGCCCATTTTCAACTTATTTGAAAGAATACGGACGCGTCGATCTTTAATGTTTAAGACGATTTCCTTTGTCATGTCGGTTGACCCGTCATCGATAATAATTAATTCAAAATTCTTATACGTTTGTAACAAAATGCTCTGGATAGCATTTTCGATAAAATTCTCACCATTGTGAACTGGCATGATGACTGAAATCATATCTTATACATTGATGTGAGCTTCTTTTAAAACATGTTGGATTCTGTATTTCCACAAATGTTCTTTTTTTGTCCTGTTTGCATACGCGATAGCTATTTTTGCTCGCTGGGATTCATGATTTAGGTAGTACGAAACCAATCCCGGACACTCTGCTAAGTCAGAGAATGGGATATATTCTTTCATTGGCTCGTAGTACATAGAGAGTTCACCAGACCGGGGAGCAAGCATTGTTGTACCACTTAGACCCATGTCAAAAATGCGACTTTTTATTTGAGTTACTTTTCCCCATGAGCTTTCTAGTGGGGTAAAAGAGATTTTTGACCTATTCCACAGTTTATTTACCTCCGAAAAGGTAATAGAATCATCCAAAAGTGAAGGAAAAAATTGTTGAATATATGCTTTACCCATAGACAGCATACTGACTATCTGTGAGTTTGGAATATATTTACCAAGCGATATGATGGTTGATCCTTTTCCAAATGCCTGCAAGTTAGCAGTTTTGATAAGGTATTCAATTTCTTTATATCTCGGCCCGTATATTTGACCAACAAAACTGAAATTAATGTCTTTATTACTTTTGGTACCTTCCCAAAAACCTGTACACGCCCATTGTGCGTGAATGAGGTTTTTATGAGTTTTCCGCTGAGAATTAAAAACTGTAAAACTATTGGTTACCATCCATGTGTAATGGTTAACGTAATTCTTTGAATAATTATCCCAACGAACTTCATCATCACTATTCCATGCAATAATCGGAGCATATTTTTTTGCAAGCATCAAAGTTTCTTCATCGAATTCATCACGGTGTGTGGCTATAAAAACCGCGTCATATCTTGTTTTTTTTAGAAGGTTTAGAAATGTAGTCCTCATTTCTTTTACATCTTTATCAGCAGCGCTTTTATAGTCAAAGAAATTCATGTCAAAACCCATGCTTTCAGGAACCTTATATAAGTAATAATATTGCGGTTCAATTGCTTTTTCACTCCCGTAGTATTTATAAAATGTGCAAGCTAAAATTTTCATGATTTTTTTAGATGGTATAAGAGAGTCATTCCGGGTAACCCAGTTTTTGTCTCAATTTTTTCAAACTTTACTCGCTTATTTTTTAGTAACTCACTAATTGCCTTATACGGACCAACGTTGTATTTACTAATTTTAGACTGAAAGAATGTATCATGAATAAGAATCGTGGCAGATGGAATATTTTTAGTAATTAAAGATAATTCATGATAAACGGTAGAAAATGCATGATCTCCATCTAGGTAAAATAGAACCTTGGAAGGCTTCTTTATCTTTTTATATATCTTCAATGAGGTATCTATTCCGTTCCCTTGATGTAAGGAGACCTTTTTGTTTAAAACAAACCTGCCTCTCTGGCCTTTCGGATGTTCAATATGATCTACATCATCGGGCAAATCAATAGAGTGAATTTCACAATCAATTCCGTAATTATGTATGACTTCATAAAATATTCTTGCAGATTTCCCAACATGTGTACCCCACTCAAAAATATGCGTAGGCTTTATCCATAAAACTGCTCCTACCATAAGTGTAAGCTCGTTTAGAGGGTATGGACTTGTCCCGACGATTGGTAAAAGATACTTAACAATAAATTGTGATACTTTCCAGTTATTTACTTCAAAGAACTTGCCATCTGCGTTGATAATATCCCTATCTAGTAGCATTCGAGTTCTTGATAATAATTTTGAAAAAAAATATTTCATACGTTAGCTCAGTAGCGATTTATATAGTCGCTCGTACTTTTTAGTAATATTTTCCCATGTATACTCTTTTTTCCACAAGGTATATCCATTTTCTGCCATCTTCTGCAACTGATTTTTATCCTTCATCATCTTACTGAGTATGCGTGCAGATTCGTTGATATCTACGTCACTATATCCATCAAAATTTATATTTGTCGGCAGAAGTATTCCTGATTTTGACTTTTCTATAATCTCTCGTACATTTCCAACATCTGTAGCTAAAAACGGCGTTCTTGATGCAAGACATTCATAGAGTACTATTGGAGAGCATTCAATTCTTGAAGGAAATAAAAAAAGATCTGCACTTTTATATAAACTGATGATTTCTTCTCGAGGAAGATCGACTACGATTAGTTTCTTTTTATCTTTTTTCATTCTGCTATTCGTTTTAAAAAAATACGAGTATAGCAAGCATTTGTAATAACATCCTTTTTTTTCTTTATTTCCAACTATAATAAGCGTTGCGTTAGACAAGTTTGCTCTTTTAAATATCTCAATCGCTTGAATATGACCCTTATCGCCTGAGTGTGAGCCAACGTGTAAAATGAGAGTATTTTTAGTAGAAATTCCCATTTTAGTTCTCATGTTAATCGCGGAGGATAATAAAAACTCTCTTTCATCTGCTCCGTTAGGAATAATATGTAAATTTTTAATATTATTTTCTTGAGCAAACTGATAATCTCTATACTGACTTGAATGGAAAACATTTGCATCATATAAATTCATCCAAAGTTTCATGCTCTGAAAGTAATTTGTGTATTCGATATTTGGCAGAGCGGAAAATCCGGTTGGTACAAAAACCTTCTTAGTTTTTAAAGATGAAAGTAAAGGTAACACACAATCTGTCGCCCATTGCTGAGCAGCAAAGTTTACAATGACATCAAATTTGTTTGATAAAATAAACTCTTGATATCTCTTGCTTTCACCTTTGAAACCTAAAACAAAATTTCCACTAACTCTAAATGATCTAGTTTTAACACCATTGATTGCACTTTCTGATCTTTCAGGATGAGTATGAGTTGCAACTACAACTTGATGTCCATATGACGCTAATCTCTCAGAAAGCTGCCGTACCACTTCCTGCATTCCTCCTTTTGCAGGAAAATAATTTTGGACTGTATGTAAGATATTCATAAATATAAAAATTGCGATAAACCAACACCAATCTTTCCCCATCGGGCTATTGAATAGTTCGTTCTGAGAATAGTCCATACTCTATGTATAGAACCATTAATTTCTTCTTTTGGGATATTATTAGTTTGACAAAAATTACGGACTAAGTTTTGATACTGATGCCGAAAGGTATTTATACTTATTGTTTTATCCTTTTTGCTATTAATATTATGGTACAAAAATGAAAGAAAATTAGGATCTTCATTTTTCACATACGGACTGATATTTTCTACACTTATCTTAAGAATATTTTTTAATAACGCCTTACTATGTGTATGGGACATGCTATTTTTTTGCTTCCGATATAAGATCAAAACATCATTCATATTGTTTATTTCGTATTTCCTAGCAATCCTTGACCATAATTCATAATCTTCTGGGGGTTGACGCTGTTCATCCTCACTATAGCCTCCCACTTCCTTTATTGTTTTAGTCGGAATAATTACAGAGCTATGTACAAAAGGGTTATCGAATAGCAAATCAAAATGCAAGGCTTGCGTCGATTCACTGTGTCTATGAAAAGTTCTTTTTTGTATATCTTGTCCAATAATTTCTGCCCAAGCGCCTAATAGTCCACATGCAGGATTGATTTTAAAAAAACCCATTTGTTTTTCCAGTCTCTTGGGATAGGATATATCATCTTGGTCCTGTCGTGCGATATAAATACCTCCTGCTTCCCTAATTCCTTTATTTAACGTCATTGCTAATCCCATCCTCTTATTATTTTGAATAACTCTAATACGTGGATCAGAAAAAAGCCTAATTTGAGATAATGAGGAATCAGTGGAACAGTCATCAAGAATCAAGAGCTCGAAGCGGGTGTACGTTTGAGTTAATATACTTTCAATTGAAGCTTGTATGTAGTCCTCTCCATTATAAACAGGGAGCAATACTGAAATAGTTGGATGAGAATTTTTCATTCATGTATCCGAATAATACCGTTTTGAACAATACATCCAAATGTGGGATGTTTTTTTCTTAAAAAATTTCTTAACTCATTTAAAGTAGGATATTCTTCTTTTCCAGTGAAATCGTTTGCATCATCAATAAGGATAATTGGTTTTTTAAGTTTTGAAGAAAATATCGCTGATAGCTCTTCAAGAATAGGAGTTTGCTTTTTTCCAAATGCAGTAATCCCACCAGAGTAATGCGCGTCTAGCCAAAAAAGTACTTTTCCATCGATACGCCTAAGGATTTCCGAAAGCAATATTGCGCTATCACCATGTAATACCTCTACGCGGTCATCATTTCGAAATCGCTTTTTTGCCCGAGCATATAAAGAGTTGTCGAGCTCTATTGTTATTATTTTTTGAAAACTATCTTTACACTCTTCAACCGTATTACCGAAGTATGTACCAGTTTCAACCAGAGTCTCTACCGAATATTTCTTTGCGTACAGCTTAATCACTTCTTGTTTAATGATTGGGGGGGTAGGGAGAATTTTATTCGATTCAACCCACTCAACGATCTCAGTTATTGCAGGAGAACTACTTTGTGGAAGAAAATTTTTCAAATATTCTATTAGATTCATATACGATAATTAAGTTGATTATTTAATCTTTATTAAAACATCAATGATATCAGACATACTAATATGTCTTGGGTTATTACGTAATCGTTCAATACTGATATATTTTACCAGTTTTTCCTTATAGTGATCATCTACCTCTGTGCAGTTAGAGAGCTTGATGTGAAGCCCTAAACTAAGAATAAATTCTCTAAGTTTATTGTATGCTTCAACTGGTGTAGTACAGTTGAGCATAGTAATAAGCTCTTGCATTGTTTTTTTCACATAGTGTATACCTCGTGGATCTGACACAGTTTTTTTTGTTACTCGCGAGTTTAGAAGGAAAAACTCTGGGAGTGTCAGTGCAACTGCCTGCCCATGAACGAGATTATAAGTGGATGTAAAAGGATATGAAAGTGCATGAGGAGCTGTTGTCTTACTTATGTTGATAGCTTTTCCGGAATAATGAGCTGCCCGAGAAATTTCGTTTCTTGCATAATGTGAATCAGCTTTAAGTGCTTCTGGTAAAAAC
>CAZYQZ010000054.1:0-7560 GCA_964649915.1 uncultured Gammaproteobacteria bacterium
TCGACAAGATCAAGAAGTTCTTTATCTTGAACCATATCGCATTTATTCATAAATGCAACAACTGCTGGAACGTTCACTTGATGTGCAAGAAGGATATGCTCTCGTGTCTGAGGCATAGGACCATCTGGTGCTGAAACAACTAAGATTGCACCATCCATCTGTGCTGCACCGGTAATCATGTTCTTGATGTAGTCTGCATGACCTGGAGCATCAATGTGTGCATAGTGTCGTTTGGCTGTTTCGTATTCTGAGTGATGAATGTTAATCGTAACGCCACGTGCCTTTTCCTCTGGTGCATTATCGATTTCTTCGTATTTAAGAGCTTTTGCCATTCCTTTAGCAGCAAGGACGTGGGTAATAGCTGATGTTGTGGTTGTCTTTCCGTGGTCAACGTGTCCAATAGTACCAATGTTTAAATGTGGTTTATTTCTTTGAAATGTGGCTGTTGCCATAAATAATTTCCTCCTTTTGAAACGTAATAAATGTTAGCGTTTCTAATGCCCTAGTTTAGGCAGGGCTATAATTTTTTAATAATTTGCGAAACAAATGCATACCGCAGATTTGCGGCAGCAAACATTTGAGATTATACAATAAGGGGTTTCTCTTCGCAATAGTCTCTCGCTTAATATGCAACGGGAAAAGTAGCCATAGATAAAATACAAAATACATTGTGATACGTATCAAAGAAAAATGAGATATCGAGTGAAGAAAGGATTACCCTTTGGCGATGATTTTTTCCTGGATGTTCTTGGGAACTTCCTCATAGTGGGATGGTTCCATATAGTATGCTGCTCTCCCTTGGGAAAGTGATCGAATTGTGGTCGCATATCCTGATAGCTCAGCAAGTGGAACCATACAGAGGATAACTGTCACATGTCCTCTTTTCTCTGTTCCAAGAATCTGAGCACGTTTGGCTGAGAGGTCTCCAATAATAGTACCCATAAACTCATCGGGTGTTGTCACTTCTGCCTTCATGATAGGTTCAAGAAGTGTGAGACCCGCAAGTTTGGTTGCAGTTTGAAATGCCATAGATCCAGCTATTTTGAATGCAACATCTGATGAGTCAACGTCATGGTATGTACCATCATAGAGAGTAACTGAGAGATCAACCATTGGGTAACCAGCCAGTACACCTTTTTCAGTAGCTTCCTTCACACCTTTTTCGACAGAGGGAATAAATTCATTCGGAATTGCTCCACCCTTAATTGCATCGATAAACTCGTACCCTTCACCTCTACCTTTTGGCTCAACTCGAAGGAAACAATGTCCATACTGTCCTCGACCTCCGGTCTGACGAATATACTTTCCTTCTCCCTCAGCTTTCGTTTTAATCGTTTCTTTATATGCTACTTGTGGTGCACCGACATTTGCTTCTACTTTAAACTCGCGCTTCATACGATCTACAAGAACATCCAAGTGAAGTTCTCCCATTCCCCAAATAATTGTCTGCCCGGTCTCATGATTTACCTTAATCTTAAATGTAGGATCTTCTTCTGCGAGACGTTGAAGTGCAAGTCCCATTTTCTCCTGATCGGATTTGGTCTTGGGCTCAATAGCAAGAGAAATAACAGGTTCTGGGAAGGTAATCTTTTCAAGAATGATGGGATTATTCTGATCACAAATTGTATCTCCGGTTCCCGTATCTTTAAATCCAACAACCGCAACAATCTCTCCAGCAAATGCTTCATCAACCTCTTCTCTATTATTAGCATGCATAAGAAGAAGACGACCAATACGTTCTTGGGCTCCTTTGGTTGCATTGTATGTATATGATCCAGATTTGAGGGACCCTGAATAGACACGAATAAAGGTAAGTTTTCCGACATGAGGATCTAGTTGAATTTTAAACGCTAGTCCTGAAAATGGAGCGTTTAATTTATTCTCGCGTACTTCGGGTTCATTGGTCTTTGGATTAATTCCTTTAATTCCTTTAATATCTAGAGGGGATGGAAGATAATCAACCACCGCATCTAAAAGTAGCTGAACTCCTTTGTTTCTTAGGGAAGATCCACAATAAATCGGAACAAGCTTGTATGCAATGGTTGCTTTACGTAAGACTTTTTTCAATTCCTCAAGTGACGGCTCTTTTCCATTTAGATATGATTCCAAAAGCGCATCATCATTCTCACAGATCTGCTCTACAAGCGTATGTCTTCTTTCTTCAGCCAACTTCTTTAAGTCTTCTGGAATCTCTTTCTCATCAAACTTGGAACCTGTGTCATCTGAACCCCAGATATATGCTTTTCGATTTAAGAGGTCTACAACACCCGTAAAATCGTGTTCTTTTCCAATTGGAATAGCCATCACCGCTGGATTAGCACCCAAACGATCTTTGATCATGCCAACGGTTCTATCAAAATTCGCACCCAACTTATCCATTTTATTGATAAAACATACACGAGGTACGTTATATTTATCAGCTTGATGCCAAACGGTTTCTGACTGTGATTGGACACCTTCTTCTGCATCCAAAACGGTAACACCTCCATCCAAGACGCGAAGACTTCTCTCAACCTCTGCCGTAAAGTCTACATGCCCTGGGGTGTCGATGATGTTAATACGAATACCTTTCCAAAATGTGGTTGTTGCGGCTGCAGTAATTGTAATACCTCGCTCTCTTTCCTGAGGCATCCAGTCCATCTGTGTATCACCATCATCAATATCACCTATCTTATATGTTCTTCCTGTATAGAAAAGGATTCTCTCGGTTGTCGTAGTTTTACCCGCATCAATGTGCGCAATAATACCAATATTACGAATCTGGTCGAGGGGAACATTACGATTTTTGGTTACAGTGACGTTTTGTGCCATAAATAAAAATGATCCAATGCTTTAAAGATATATCTGAACAATTTCACGATATCCTTAAATATTGGAAAATTATACCATCCTTACCAACGGAAGTGTGAAAATGCTTTGTTTGCTTCTGCAGTCTTATAAACTATGTCACGTTTTCTAATTGCTTCACCCGTATTGTTGTATGCATCTACAAGTTCTGCAACTAATTTGGCTGCAAATGTCTTATATTCTTTGTTTGATCTCTTTTTTGCTGATTGGATAATCCATCGGATAGCAAGGGAAATTCTTCTCTCACCACGGACTTCAACAGGTACTTGATAGGATGCTCCTCCAACTCTTCTCGGTCGAACTTCCATCTTCGGCCCAACATTTTGAATTGCTGTGTTAAATACGTCAACTGGATCTAAGCCTTTTTCTTTAATCGTATCCAGTGCATCGTAGACTAACCCTTGTGCAACAGTCTTCTTACCGTTCTTCATGACGGTATTAATAAATCGCCCTAGTAATTTATTACTATATACTAGATCTGGTTTTGTAGTTTTCTTATGGTGTCTTTTGATTCGTGACATAATTATTTACTTTAAAATTTAATTTACGCAGCTGCTGGTGGTGCTGCTGGCGCTGCCTTCGGAGCTGCTGCTCCTGCACCTGGTGCTCCTCCAGCACCTTTTTTAGCACCGTATCGTGAACGAGATGTCATACGTCCTTCTACTCCTGCCATATCAAGCTTTCCTCGAATTATATGATATTTTACTCCAGGAAGGTCCTTCACACGTCCACCACGAACCATAACGATTGCGTGTTCTGTCAACGTATGTCCAACACCCTGAATGTATGCCGTGACTTCTTGACGATTGGAAAGTCTGACACGAGCTACTTTTCGAAGTGCTGAGTTAGGCTTCTTAGGTGTCATAGTTTTCACAACTGTGACAACTCCTCGTTTAAATGGAGACATAAATTCTCCCATTTTGCGCTCTTTCGCGTTGAAGTACCGACGAAGTGCGGTTGCTTTTATTTTCTTAATTGGCTTTTTTCGTCCTTTTTTGACGAGCTGATTGATCGTTGGCATAGGTAAGAGTGGTATTTTAGCAGAAAGATCGTATCTTTTAAATACCTTTGTTAAGATTCGAGCTTGGCCCTCTCCTCACTGACCGGAATAAGTCTTCCGATTATAACGTTTTCCTTTAATCCGACCAGGTAATCTTCTTTTCCAGAAAGAGCTGCATCTGTAAGAACTGTCGTTGTCTCTTGGAATGATGCTGCTGACAGCCAACTCTCAGTAAAGAGTGATGCGCGTGTGATACCAAGGATGACAACCTGTGCTGTGGCGGGTTCTCCACCCGACGCAAGAATCTTGGCATTTTCTTCTTCAAATTTGCGCCTATCAACAAGTTCTCCAGAAAGAAGTATCGTATCACCGTTTGACTCAATACGGACTTTATCACTCATCTTGCGAACAATAACTTCAAAATGTTTGTCATGAATTGGAATACCTTGTGATTCGTAGACTCTCTGAATTTCATCGATAAGATAGCGCTGTGCGCCCAAGATTCCGCGAACTTGTAAGACTTCTTTAACATCAAGCATTCCCTCTGTTAACTGGTCACCTGATGAAATCAAATCTCCATCTTTTACTTTCAATGTCGCAGTTCTTGTAACTATGTACTCTCTCTCCTCTGGAGGCTTAATGTCAGTACTTTTTACTTTAATTGAGAATCCATCGTCTGTTTCTTCAACTGATACCTTTCCTGCAATTTCAGATAGAGGAGCAAGTACCTTAGGTACACGTGCCTCAAATAATTCTTCAACACGTGGCAATCCTTGGGTAACATCAAGTCCAACGATTCCTCCAGCATGACGTACACGCATGGTAAGCTGGGTACCGGGCTCTCCAATTGATTGTGCTGCGATAATTCCACCTGGAGTACCAATATCAACGAGCTTCTTGTGTCCCATATCGATACCGTAACAAGCGGCACATAGCCCATATTTAGATTGACATGTAAGTGCTGATCGTACAACGACTTCATCAACTTCAGCAAAACGCTTAATGTTATCTTCAAGAATAAGTTCACCTGCTTCAATAATCTTTTTCTTCTTATCATTAAACACATCATGAGCTAAAAATCTACCCATAATACGAGCTTCAAATGTCGTCTGACGTGCATCTGAGCGTTTAATTATGATACCGTCTTTTGTTTTACAGTCATTCATACGAATAATTGCATCGTGAGCGACATCAATAAGACGTCGTGTGAGATATCCTGCATCAGCTGTCTTTAGAGCTGAATCTGTCAATCCTTTTCTTGATCCTCGAGTCGAGGTAACATATTCAAAAATGGACAATCCTTCACGATAATTTGATTTCGTAGGAAGTTCGACTATTTTTCCAAGTGGATCAACAACTAATCCTTTAATAGCGGATAACTGCTTTAATTGATCTTTAGAAGCTCTTGCTCCTCCTGAATTAATAATCATCTTTACTGGATTATTTGGCGCCATCTGATCCCATGTCTTTGTAGCCATTTTTTCTGTTACTTCAATCCAGACCTCATTAGAAAGTCGTTTTCTTTCTTCATTCGTGATAAATCCTTGACGATAATTCTCTTCAATTTCAGAAACTTTCTTTTCCGATGCGGCTACCATGTCTTTTTTATCTGAAACCATGGTGTTATCAAATACTGACAAGGAAAGTCCACCAGCCATAGTTGCACCCCAGAATCCTAGATTCTTGAACGCATCAATGAGCCGTGCAACCTCTTCTTGTGGATATCGATCAAATGCTTGGGTAATAAGATTTTTAATTGTGACGCTCTTTGTAACATCGTTGAAATATCGCATCTCAACTGGTAAGACTTCATTAAACATGATTCTTCCAACGCTTGTTCGAAGAAGTTTTCCTTGAATTCTCACCATGATTGCGTGTCGAAGATTAAGCTTACCTGACTGATATGCGGTGATTGCTTCCTCTGAATCAGAAAAATATTTAAGCGTTTCGTCTTTTTTCTCTTCTTCGCCGTAAATATAGGAAGTGATGTAGTAACATCCTAGTGCCATTTCTTTATTCGGAATACTAATTGGTGATCCATCGGCCGGCTTCAAAAGATTATTTACAGGAAGCATTAGTTTCGCTGCTTCATCTTGTGATGCTTTTGAAAGTGGTACATGTACAGCCATTTGATCTCCATCGAAATCTGCATTGTATCCTGCGCATACGCATGGGTGGATACGAATAGCTGATCCTTCTATAAGAATCGGGTAAAAAGCCTGGATACCGAGTTTATGAAGTGTAGGTGCCCGGTTAAGAAGAACTGGATGATTTTTGGTAATTTCCTCAAGTATGTCAAAGATCTCAGCTTGTCTCCTCTCTAGAATATTCTTCGCGTTCTTTACATTTGGAGCTATACCTCGAACAATAAGTTCCCGAAGTACAAACGGTTTAAACAATTCCAAAGCCATTTCTTTCGGTAGACCACATTGAGTAAGTGCAAGCTCTGGACCAACAACAATGACTGATCGTCCTGAGTAATCTACACGTTTACCCAAAAGATTCTGTCTAAACCTTCCTTGTTTTCCTCTCAGCATGTCTGATAATGATCGGAGGACCTGGGCTGATGTTGTTCTTCCTGTTGGTCTCTGTGTTGCATCGATTAATGAGTCTACCGCCTCTTGTAACATTCTTTTTTCATTTCGAAGAATGATTTCTGGTGCACCAAGTTCAATAAGGTGTTTCAAACGATTATTACGATTTATGACTCTGCGATAGAGATCGTTAAGATCAGATGTAGCAAATTTACCACCTGTTAATTGGACCATAGGTCGAAGATCAGGTGGAATAACAGGAAGAATTGTAAGGATCATCCATGATGGATCAATTCCGCTTTTTTTCAGTCCCTCTACAATACGAAGTCGTTTTGTTGCTTTGATTTTTCGTTGACCTGTGGCATTTTGTACTTCTTCGACAAGTGAAACTGCAAGCTTCTTAAGGTCAAGTTGTTTAATAACCTCAAGCAAACTTTCGGCACCCATTGCTACTTTTAAAAATTCTCCAGCTTCGTACTCTCTGAGTTTAAGATATTCATCTTCTGTTAGGAGAGTAAACTGTCGAATTCGTTGTATAAGGTCTGCAATCGCTTTAAAAATCTCATTTGCACGATCCTCTTCGAGCGCTGCATCCTCAGAGATGCTTGTGATTGTTTGTTTCTTTTTAATCGCTACCTCATCTTCGGCTAAATCTCTTGCTTCTTTATTTTTTATTTTATCGGCAAGATCTTTTTTCTGTTTAGCAAAATCTTTTTCTACATCTTCAATTTTCTTATCAAACGCCTTTTTACGATCCTCTTTCTTTTTCTTAAAAGTCTCTTCAATTGTTGAAACAGCCTTCTTTTGTTCGTCTTTATCAACATCAATGACGAGATATGATGCGAAATAAATGACATTTTCAAGAGCCTTTGGTGTAACATCAAGAAGAAGAGAGAGTTTGGAAGGTGCGCCCTTAAAATACCATACGTGAGCAACTGGAGCAGCTAATTTTATATGACCCATTCTTTCGCGACGAACTTTACTTTGAGTAACCTCTACTCCACACTTGTCACAAATAATACCTCTATATCGAATTCTTTTATATTTACCACAATAACACTCCCAGTCTTTCGTAGGTCCAAAGATTCTTTCGTCAAATAAACCATCCTTTTCTGGTTTGAGAGTGCGATAGTTTATTGTTTCAGGCTTGGTAATCTCACCATATGACCAGTCTAAAAT
>CAZYQZ010000055.1:0-5670 GCA_964649915.1 uncultured Gammaproteobacteria bacterium
TATATATTGGAAAAAGTGCCTATCGTGGTCAATCAAAACCAGTCTTTTTAGGTGATGATGACCGGCGGCGGCATGTATATGTTATTGGAAAAACCGGAGTCGGCAAGTCGGTATTATTAAAAGATATGGTTGTACAGGATATACGATCAGGAAAGGGTGTGGCTGTTATCGACCCCCATGGAGACCTGGTTGAAGGAATCTTGCCTCTTATACCCCCTGAGAGAGCTGAGGATGTGGTATATTTTGACCCCTTTGACACAGAAAGACCGATGGGGCTTAACATGCTTGAAGCTCACACAGAGGAAGAAAAACACTTTGTTTGTACGTCAATTATTGGACTTATGTACAAACTGTACGATCCTCAAAAAACCGGAATTATTGGTCCTCGTTTTGAACATGCAATCAGAAATGCGATGCTTACAGTCATGAGTGTGCCGGGATCATCCTTTGTTGAAATCGTGAGAGTGCTGACTGATTCCGCCTACGTACAAGAATTGCTGCCAAAAGTACAAGATCCGATTGTCCGTCGTTATTGGACTGATCAGATTGCTCAAACTTCTGATTTCCATAAATCGGAAGTTCTTGATTACATTGTGTCTAAATTCGGTCGATTTGTTACAAACAAGCTTATGAGAAATATCATAGGACAATCAAAATCTGCATTCGATTTTAGAAAGGTCATGGATGAAGGTAAAATCCTTCTTATTAATCTTGCTAAAGGAAAACTGGGGGAGGAGAACTCAAGCTTCTTAGGTCTTATTATGGTTCCTAAGATACTCGTTGCCGCAATGAGTCGTCAGGATATACCTGAAGAAAAGCGCCGGGACTTTTATCTCTATGTTGATGAGTTTCAAAATTTTGCAACTCCTGATTTTGCCCAAATTCTTTCAGAAGCTAGAAAATATCGACTTAATCTAACTGTTGCAAATCAGTTTATTGGACAAATGGAAGAGGAGGTCAAGAATGCCGTTTTTGGAAATGTAGGAACACTCGTTGCATTTCGCATTGGTGTCACCGATGCAAACTATTTACAGCATTGGTTCCAGCCTGTTTTTTCTGAAACCGATCTTATCAATGTAGATGTATATAATGCGTATATTAATACGATCGTCAATAATAAACCTATGCCTCCATTTTCAATTGACCTTCGTAAAGATATGACGGCCATGAGGAAATTGGAAAATCCCAAAGTTGCTGAAGCTATTTTGCAGTTATCACGCCTCAAATACGGGCGCCCTCGTGAGCTTATAGAGGCGGAGGTTAATCAACGGTCAAACCTATAAATTTACAATAACAAGGAATTCTCTTATAATCGGGAGCACGCGTCCGTAGCTCAGCGGTAGAGCGCTACTCTTATAAAGTAGATGTCCTTGGTTCGAATCCAAGCGGACGCACAAAAATAAGATAAAAAGGAAAAGGGAATACCGTGAGGTTTACAGTTCTTCTAATCGCACATTCTCCGCCATTTTGTCTTTCACCAGGTCTAAGTACTTTTCAGTGGTTGAAAGGCGTTTGTGCCCGACGAGTTTTGAAATCATTGTAAGTGGGGTACCACTCATCAGATGATGTGCAATAAACGTATGTCGTAGGTCATTTACCTTTGCATTTTCGATTCCTGCAAGTTTGAAGTATCGATCAATCGTTGTACGTATGTTTCTAACAAGAAGAGGTCTTCCAGTTTTTGTGACAAAGAGCGCATTGCTTTTTACTTGTGGTCGAATTGCAATATAGAAAGTGACCGCAGACTTTGCCGCTTTGTTTAATGGTACTGTTCGTTCTGCATGTCCTTCCTGGGCTTTAACACGAAGCTCATTGTCTTTTATATCGTCAAGCTCAATATTCGCAAGTTCACCAATTCGGATGCCTGTTTGGAGAAAGAGTTCAACTATGGCGTACGTTCTCACGTCAGTTCGGCATGCATCGCGTAGAGCACGGTATTCAAGTTTTGAAAGAATACGAGGAGGCTTAATATCGTATTTTGGATGATTTATTTCAGCTGCTGGATTAACCGATATAATATTATTATTTTTCAAATAACGATAGAAGGTTTTGATAGAATTGATCTTTCTTGAGAGTGATTTAGGAGTGTAACCGTCAGTTGAGAGTTTTTTAAGAAAACCGTCAAGATCGTCTTTTATAACGTCTGTGACAGTCTTTTTTCCCGTGGCTGATAAGAACGACACGAGTTGGTCGATATCTTTTCCGTATGCTAAGATGGTAGCGTGAGCTCGTTTTTGGTCGGTCAAATACTGCACAAATTGTGCGTGAGCAGAGGCCAAAGCGAGGGTAGGTCCTGAATTCATAAAGCCTATAATATCATTAGGGCGGTCTTTTGTCAATTTGTAACATATGCGCTATAGTTTCGTCAATGGGATATTACTACTACTTATCGGATTTTTCCTTATCAATCTTGTGAGGTCCTTTTTTTCTGTGGCAGAAAAAGGAAAGGTTCTAACCGATGCTGAAAGCAGGTTGTTAGTTGTGAAAGATCAGAATGATCGGCTTAAGAGAGAATATGCTCGAACTCAGAGTCCCGACTATATTGAAAAGCAAGCGAGGGAAAAGCTAAATCTAGGTAAAGACGGAGAATATGTTGTGCTTTTACCACCGATAAGCCCAATACCGACCGTCATGCCGACCCCGATTCTCGAAAATTGGGAAAAATGGGCGAAAGTCTTTCGATAATACCGTACTTTTTAAGTACCAGCGACAGGATTTGAACCTGTGACCCACGCCTTATGAAGACGCTGCTCTACCGCTGAGCTACGCTGGCAATCCCTCCTATTCTACGGTAGTTGATTTATTATTTCAACGAAAATTACACTCTTATATCATTAATATAGTCTTATAGTTATAAGTTGGTAACTTGCATATCGGTTTATTTGATTTGATATCTATTCTCAATGAAATATAGTTTATCGAGCTTAATATTTATAATAATCTAATAATTTATTTGAGAGTTTGAATGATAAGTTATTTTCTATAAATATTGTATTTTATATATATTAATAACCTATAGTTGAAATCCAACCTCAAGTTTGATACAATCCTGAGTCGAATTAAATAGAACATCCTCCATTTTAGTAGATGGTTTTTTATGATCCTGACTGATCAATTCTTTTTCAGATATTGTTTTTAAATATTTAAAGACAATACAAGAACAGGAAGACGGTATTGCTCTTTAACAATTATATATCGTAGGGAGTTATCCCTTTATAAGACGCTGTATCAGGAGCATATGTAATATGATTTATTTTTTGAAACATTTTTGCATACTCCGTTTTACATTTGCGTATTATATTGGGGTCGTCTCCCTACGAATTATCAGAAAAAATTAACTCTTTAACTTTTTATTTTGGCTGGTGGTTTACTGAATAAAAATTAGTTTTATCCAGTAAGCCATCAGTCATCTAAGAAGTTATTGGATGATCATTTCTCAGAGTGTCATCGAGAAATTAATGAAGGTGAAAGATCATGATGACATACAAATCAAAGTTTAGTTTTTAGTGAGGTGCAGCATGAATAATGGTATTACGTTAGTGGACCTGCTTGAGATGTTAGGATTTGAATCATCTCTTGCAGCAGTGCTTGCTACGGTGTTTTCCGGGGATGATCCAATCGCACAAATCGCAGGGTCTACGCCGGCGGCAGTATGGAAGGCGAGTGATAAAAAGCTCAACACGGTACAGGCACAGCAGTTGATTGAAGCGGCAAGAAATGAACGTCCGCAGACGACTGAATCGGTGCCGACTGTTGCTGCGGCGAATACTCCACAGACGATAACGGTCCTTCTGCCTGCACAAATCGGGCAGATGACCTTGGCTGAAGCTCTGAAGGCGTATAACGCAGGAAACCGGGAACCCGAATTGTTTGAGCGAATACTCCAACAAAGCGGTGTTGACCGAAATCTGCCCTTCTATCTCCCTAACCTTGATGGAACGATAGATATTGACGCCACTCTTGCACACAAGATGCATATGTCCCGATCTGGCAATACACCAAGAATCCCATGGAGTGACGGGAGAGTTCCTCAACCATTCGGCTTGGCTTTTGGATTGGGGGAAAAGATTGATCCCCTTGACGGGACCGTTCTTGTAGGTGGGATTGCCACCGATTTCGTGGACTGGAACCCAGCCATGGTGATGGGAAAACAGATGGGTCAGGACCGAATGCTGCTTGCAGCGTACGGCAGACTGATTAGATTGTTGCCGTCCACGATAGATCGTTTCACCGTCGCGAGCGAGCTCGGGCAAGAAACGCTTCCGGCGCGCTGGATACCGATTATGGCGCGATTTACCGACGACATGGAGCATAATCCTCTTCAGATTGCTTTAGCGCAACAAGCGCTTTTGGCAGGTCAAGGAGGGATGGACGCCGACGCGGCAAAGTTTTTTCGTAAACAACAGTGAACCACAACCGCCGTGGGCTCAAGAACAACTCGTCATAGATAAGTCCGATGGTCTTGGCGATGACGCTTCGTACGCCGCCAAAGTCATTATTGTCAAAGCGGGAGTTAAGGTGTGGGGGACAATCGGTGCCTCATATCTGAAACTTGAACGTGGTGCCGAGGTAACTCGCGCCCATGTGCTTGACATAATTATCTTTGAGGAAGGCGCACAGATAAGCACGTTGTATCTTGCCGGAACATACAAAACAATCGGGCACAATCCCCGCCCATTCAGCGGAGGCACCTACCAAAATAATGCAAGATTCGTTGTGCTTGAAACGTGTGAACGCTTAATCAAAATTCCGCTTGAGCGTGAACGCGCACGGGAGTTCAATGCATCTCGCATGAATGCGTGGAGTGCCCTGGGAAAGAGATGGGGAGATAAATTTGGTTTCAGTCAAAAGCAAGAAGTGACTCTTGTTGGAGCCAAATTTAGCGTGTCTATGCGGGAAGAGAGGGGAGATAATTATTCCTTGTCAATCCGACAAGCGAAAATTACGCGACCTCCTCTTATTTCGGAACCACTACTCACCCCGTTTGATGTGCAAAAAATTCTGGAAGACTGGCAAAGTTTGGGCGGAGAGCCCAAGTTTGGATACGACGAAGTATATGTCGCAGTCACTTTGCTGCTAAATTCCTAAAAGGAGGGGAGACGACGCTGTAAAAAGCAAAACGCCGAAAGGCAATGCGGTGCAAATGCATCTATCGCGTAATATCGCATTGTTTTTCGGCCGTCTCTTCTGTTTTTATTTAAATAAAGTCAGAAGAAACGGTAGAAACGTGTGACTTAGTATAATCATATGTATGCACGATCTCGAACAACAGATTACTACTCCAATCACAGCCTCGTTTGGTGAACCAAACCTAGTTTCTCCTGTGCGACCACGAATAGATAAAGAAAAAACTCTTAACCTATTCACTCATGCTGGATTTGAACCAATTCATGGAACTGGAATCGTGTTGCACCCTAAAATAGTCGTGGAAGTCAAAGAAGATGCTCCACATGTGATATTTGAAGATTATCCTCTAGGAAATACAAGATATCAAGATATTTACGCTCTCACCGAACAAGATAAAAGAAACGAGGAACAGTCAAATGGATATAGCATGGTGTTTTATTCAAAAAACAAAGAAAGAGGTAGTCATACAATAGAAAGAGTGGATATAGACGGAAACATGCCAAGTATAGATAAAAAAGACGCGATACCGCTTGATCCAGAACC
>CAZYQZ010000055.1:5680-7542 GCA_964649915.1 uncultured Gammaproteobacteria bacterium
AATGGGAATATTATGTTCCCGATAGTGGAAGTCCTCAGGTGTTTCGAAAACAAGTCGAGGACAGAGATGGCAATATGATAGAAATGGTTGCCATAACAGAAAATGGAAGTCTTAAAAGACTTCTTAAGTCAAATAAACGCATTGCAGGATTATTTCCTGAGCCATTTGAGATTTCTTCAGTAGCGAATATAAATTCTAGAGAGGGGGATAAGTTTGATTATAGCGGAGTCCATATAGGAGTAAAATCAGATAGGCTAGCATGTACGGTTACCTCAGCATACGGTGGTATCATTCTTCCCGAATCGCACAAATTAGCGAGAATAATTCGTCCAAGCGAGGTGGGTATAAATAATTTTCCATCGCGTAACGACGTAAATTCTTTACCCTTCGTAGTACAAAAGAATGAGAATGGTGAGTTTTATACATTCATATTACAAAACGAAAGAGTAGACGGTGGAAATACAATGTGGGTACCAACCAAACAACTGAATACTGGGTGGGATACTGATTATCAGGCTAATGAGCCAAATAATTTTATTGTTGGGGGGAGAAATGAAAGTGATACTATCAAACTGGCAAGATCTTTTAATGGAATACCAATTGCTATTCTTGAAGCCATAATGCAACCTAGGAGAAATATCGCAGACCAAGTAGTTGCAAATGACTATGGTTTTTTGAATCAAACCCATAAATTGAAAGAGGAATTGGTAAGAGATAATGATTATGTCTTATCAAACGGAACCACGCATCAAGATATTGCAAAATGCTTGCGATATGCGATTCGACATGTGCAGAAAGATTTTGGCAACGCCTTCTCTTTATTCGGAAATAAGTATAGTATTGACGCAACTCTTATGATGGGAACAGTAGACTCTCCTTTTATGGATGGTACAAACGGTGAAGGAGCGTCTGGTTCGAGAGTAATCAAGAATCTCACAAATGGAAAAATTATTGATTTTACACCATTGCATCTTGATCTTATTGAACGATGGGGATTCTATGAGGGACGTGGAACTTATTACAGACTAGAACCAGAAGACATTCTTGGTGTTTTTCCATTTCTTAAAGAAGGCGTAAAAATAGAAGATAATTTTTTCATATAAAGTACTAGAATAAATTGACAAGTATGGTAGAATATTCCAAGTTTAAGAAATGCATTGATGAGGGATGGTTGGACCCTCGGAGCTGATCCCTAAATAGGATACGGAAGCGAAACCGTAAAAATAATCGCAGCGAGTGTCGGAAACGGAGCTCGTCATAAATAAGAGTGATTTCTTATGACGATCCCCTAAGTAGGGGATTTTTTATGAGAAACTACTAAAAATAAGGTGGCACCGTGTAGCAATACACCCTTAAGTATCCTGTAAGTCAGGAGAAAGCGGGTGTTTTTTTATGCAAGAAAATATATTTGAAACCATAAAACTCGGAAATTACGTCGAAGAAAATCTTGACGCTCCTCTTTCGGCTTTTGAAGCTTTCAAGAGGTTATATCCGTATTTCCAAACTCTTTTTCTTTTGGAATCTCTTGGAGAGGAGGGGCGGTATAACCGCTATTCCTATGTGGGTTTTGACCCATCTGCGACGATCGCTGCAAAAGGAAATGATCTCTTTCTCAATGGAAAAATTTTGACGAAACAAAATCCCTATATGTATATTTCTCAGTTACCACAAAAAGATGATGTGTCAGCTGGATTTGTTGGAGGACTTACCGGTTATTTCTCATATGAGGCAACGGGGTATTTTGAAGAAGCGTTTACAGGACATAAGAATTATGATTTTTTTGATTTTGAATTAGGCTATTACCTCGATGGATTACGCTTTGATAAAAAAAAGAAAAAGTGTACCTATTTTCATCATGGTTT
>CAZYQZ010000056.1:0-7535 GCA_964649915.1 uncultured Gammaproteobacteria bacterium
AATCATTGAGGTAAATGCGCGACTTTCTCGTTCCAGTGCGTTAGCATCCAAAGCAACAGGGTATCCACTGGCGTATGTGGCTGCAAAACTGGCATTAGGGTATACACTGCCGGAAATTCGCAATAACGTTACAGGAAAAACAAGTGCCTTTTTTGAACCAGCTCTTGATTATATAGTCGTAAAAATTCCTCGGTGGGATTTTCTAAAGTTTAAAAAATCTGTTCCTATACTTGGAAGCGAAATGCAAAGTGTTGGTGAGGTAATGGCTATAGGAAGATCATTTGAAGAAGCTATCCAAAAGGCAATTCGGTCCCTCGCACTGGAATATGAGGGGGTTGTGTCCGAAACGTTAGAAAATGATGCCCTTACAACAGGGAAAAAGATTCAGTTACATGATCTTTCGGCTACTCCAGATCGACTCTATTCAATAGCGTATAATTTATTTTTCGGACAAAGTGTAGAAAAGATTCGACAAATAACAGGGATTGATTGGTGGTTCTTAAGAAGAATAGAAACGATTGTCACACATTATAAAGAGTTAATAAAGCTTTCTACTCTTAAAAACATCTCACCCGAATTTCTTAAAACTCTTAAGCTGTATGGATTTTCAGATAACCAAATTGGAAAGGCTCTCCATACATCAGGAAAAACTATACGCGTGCTTCGTAAGAAATGGAAAATCGTTCCGTTCATTTCGCAGATTGATACAACAGCAGGGGAGTTCCCGGCAAAAACAAACTATCTCTATTTCTCATATCATCGAACGAAGAGTGATTATGTAGAAAAAAAGGGAAATCAAGTTATCATTTTGGGTGGTGGTCCATATCAGATTGGATCCTCTGTCGAGTTTGATTGGTGTGCAGTCAACACAGTGATTTCGGCAAAGAAATTGGGCTACTCTCCAATAATGGTTAATTGTAACCCAGAAACGGTATCAACAGATTATGATGTTTCTGACAAACTCTATTTTGAGGAGCTTACATTTGAGCGAATTTTGGATATCGCTGATATTGAACAATCTCCTTTTGTTGTGTCGGTGGGAGGTCAAATTCCAAATAATCTCGCAAAACATCTGAAAGAGGAACACATACAACTTCTGGGAACTGACGCTTCAATGATTGATAAAGCTGAGGATAGACAAAAGTTTTCTGACCTTTTGGATACACTTTCAATTGCCCAGCCTTTGTGGGGTAGGTTAACAGAAGTTGAATCGGCAAAAAAATTTGCTCAAAAAATCGGCTATCCTGTGTTGATTCGTCCTTCATATGTACTTTCTGGTAGAGCTATGTTAACAGCATATTCTGAAAAAATGTTGGAGAACTATCTTGCAAAAACTACAGCGTTGATAAATAAAGATTATCCACTTGTTATCTCTAAGTTTATTTCTGGAGCAAAAGAAGTCGATTTTGACGCGGTTGCAGATAAAGGAACTATCAGATGCTGGGCGATTTCTGAACATGTTGAACATGCAGGAGTCCACTCTGGGGACGCAACACTCGTACTCCCTTCGTTTTCATTATCTAAAAACGCAATTGAGAGTATTAATAACTCTTCTAAAAAAATTGCAAAATCTCTCTCAATTTCAGGGCCTTTCAATGTCCAATATTTAATTCACGAACAGGATGGTAAGACAAATGTCCTGGTTATCGAGGCAAATCTTCGTGCTTCTCGAAGTTTTCCGTTCGTTTCAAAAGTTCTTGGAATTAATTTTATTGAGATAGCTTCAAATATTATTTTGAATGGTCCAAAGATTAAATATGACTTATCGAAGCCAAACTATTACGGTGTCAAAGTTTCCCATTTCTCATTTACTCGATTAAAGCAAGTGGATCCCGTTTTAGGGGTTGAAATGGCTTCCACAGGTGAAGTTGCATCCTTTGGTGAAAGCGTTGAAGAGGCATATCTTAAGGCAGTTTTATCAACCGGCATTACACTCCCTACAAAAGCTGTTCTCCTTTCTCTTGGAGGAGAAGAAGGGAAAGCGAGATTTCTCCAAGGCGCAAAAATTTTACAAAAACTCAACTTTAAAATATATGGAACTCGCAGTACTGAACAGTTTCTTAAAAGCCATTCAATAGATTGTCATTTTGTCTATAAAGTTCATGAAAATAATAGACCGAACGTCATTGATCTGATCCAACAGAAAAAAGTTGATTTGGTTGTAAATTTGAGTGATAAAAGTGACCTTGGGTTAAAGGAATTAACGGATGTATATAGTGATGGGTATCTTATACGTCGAGCTGCTGTTGATACGAATATTCCCTTGTTTACAAAGGCAAGTATTGCAAATCTTTTTGTTCAATCTTTACTTGCATCCAAGACGAAAAGTCTACAACCGAAAGCGTGGAACGAATATCTTACAAAGATTCAAAGTAGTCCATAATACTGTAAAGGAGAGTATATGAAAAATAATTTTTTTGGCAAAAGTCTCGTGAGTGTATCAGCTCTCACTGCTGCGGATATACAATATGCGTTTTTACGGACAGATGAAATGGTTCGTATAGTGAAAGAACGAGGAGGGGATGATAGGCTAAAAGGTAAAATTCTTGGAACACTTTTCTATGAGCCATCAAGTCGTACGTTTTCATCATTTATTACCTCAATGCAACGTTTAGGAGGAGGGTTTATTCCCCTTAATGGTATGGCAAATACCTCGGTAGCAAAGGGCGAAACGCTTGAAGATACCGCAAAGGTGTTTTCTTCCTATGCAGATATTCTTGTAATGCGAAACCCCGTATCCATGACGGCAAAGATACTATCCAAAAACGCAACAGTTCCAGTGATTAACGCAGGGGATGGAACAAACGAACATCCCACGCAAGCACTTCTCGATAGTTATACAATCTCAAAGCATTTTTCAGATTTTAGGACCGTTACTGTGGGGATGGTTGGAGATCTTCTCAACGGGCGTACCGTACATAGCCTATCAAGAGTTCTTAAAACTCTTGGAGTTGTAACATTTATTTGGGTTAGTCCAAAAGCCTTAAAAATGCCATCCTCAATAAAAGAGGAGATAGGTAAATCAGGTGTTTCAATACTTGAGAGTGAAAGTTTATCGGAAACTATTGGGAAAATGGATGTAATTTACGATACAAGAGTACAAAAAGAACGATTCACTGACCTTACAGAGTATGAAAGGTTAAAACTTGCCTATATCATTAATCCCGATATGATGAAAAAAGCAAAAAGAGATTCCATCCTGATGCATCCTTTGCCACGAGTCGGAGAAATCACTCCAGATGTCGACAATGATACGCGCGCTGTATACATGAGGGAACAAATGAGAAACGGAATGTACATGCGAATGGCACTCTTAGATCTTATTTTACGAGCTTAATACGAATGAAAAAAATAGTACAATTACCCGGGCTGTATGATATTCACGTCCATCTGAGGGAGCCCAATGAGACATATAAGGAGGATTTTTACTCTGGTACATGTGCCGCACTTGCTGGTGGAGTCACTACGGTATTTGATATGCCAAGTAAGCTAAGTCACGTTTTATCAAAAGATGAGCTTGTAGATAAACTAGAGCAGGCAAAGCAGAAGGCTGTATGTGACTATGGTCTGTATTACGGCACTGATGGAAATAACACAGACTCGTTTGCCAGTGTGCAAGATCAGGTTGTGGGGCTAAAAATATACCTCCATCAGACAACCGGTCACGTATTGTTTGACGACGTAAAACTGGAAAAAGTTTTTAAGGCCTGGCCAAAAAGAAAAGTGATTGTTTTTCATGTTGAGGATGACAAAATTAATGCTGTCTTGACGTTGTCGAAACAGTACTCACAAAAAATTCATATTACTCATGTCAACACAAAGATACTCCTCAAAAAAATTATAGAGGCCAAACGGGAAAATCCTCTGGTTACGTGTGATGTAACCCCTCATCATCTTTTCTTAACTGAGGAATTTGTGAACAAAAATCATGGTTACGGAATGGTTCGGCCGCCACTTGTTTCGGAAGAAGATAGACTATTTCTTTGGGATAATTTAGATGCGGTTGATTGTATTGCAACCGATCATGCTCCTCATACAAAAGCGGAAAAAGAATCAGATAATCCCCCAACTGGATTGCCTGGACTTGAAACTACACTCCCTCTGCTTCTCACCGCATACAATGAAGGGAGGATAAGTATTGAGCAAATCATTCGCCTCACCAATACGAACCCGCAGAAAATATTTAATATTGTCCAAGATAGCCAAACAATTGTCGAAGTGGATGTGTCTAAATCCTTCAAAATCGACAACAAATACTTAAAAACGAAATGCGGATGGAGCCCATTTCATGGGTTCACCGTGAGAGGAAGTGTGGAAACCGTATTCATTCGTGGTATGAAGGTGTATCATGAAGGAGAGATTCTCGTACAAAAAGGGTTTGGAAAACGTGTGAGAGCATAATATATATTGTATGAACAAACTATCTGTTTCTTATTGTGACAAGGTATTTATAAATCCGTTTGTTCTTCCATCAGGAATAATAACGGAAATTTTTGCTCATAAAAGAGCAATTGACGCTGGAGCAGGGGGTGTTACTCTTAAATCAGTAACAAAAGAGCCAAGAAGCGGTAATGCACTGCCCCGTATGTGGAAATATGATCATGGCATGCTCAATAGTGTTGGACTTCGAAACCCGGGTATTACCCAGGCAGTGATAGAAATAGAGAAGTTTCTTTTAGATCATAAACATTCCCCGAGCCAAGTCATCGTGAGTCTTTTCGCAACCAAAGTGGTTGAATTTGTAGAACTAGTCCAGCAGGTTGTTCCGCTTAAACCTCCCTTTATTGAGTTGAATTTGTCTTGTCCAAATACAGTGGATGAAATGGGAAATGCTTTGGGAATGAGTAGAGAAGCTGCCGGAAAAGTTGTTAGCGCAGTTAAAAAAGTTTCTGAATCGATCCCAATCATTGCTAAATTGTCTCCAAATGTAGTTGAGATAGGGGAAATTGCAAAAGCCTGTGAAGACGCAGGAGCAGATGGAATTTGTGCAATTAATACGGTTGGCCCAGGCATGATCATTGATATAAAAAAACGTAAACCAATCTTAGGTAATAAAGAAGGGGGAGTTTCAGGGCCTGGTATTTTTCCAGTTGCAGTACGATGTGTCTACGACATATTTGAGGCTGTCAAAATTCCAATTATTGGAATGGGCGGAGTTAGTAAATGGCAAGATGTGATTGAAATAATGATGGCTGGCGCAACGCTTGTCGGAGTAGGTAGTGCAACGTATATGCAGGGAATGGGCGTATATGAAAAGCTTAAAGAGGCAATAGGTACGTATATAGAAGAAGAAAACATTATAAACTTGAAAGAAATAATTGGATCAGCACACTCTTAAAGACGTATACGATACGTCTACAAAGTACCCATGCAAGAAATAGAAATTATACATTTTGACGTCGACGGTGAAATTAGTCCATATCTTTTTGGGGAGAAACACGAAGAAAGTATTCAGCAGTACAACGTAACAAACCCAGACTCGCTTAAGGCGGTTTCAATTAAATCACAATCTAAAATCACGACAGATATTCTTAATCGTTACCCGAAGCTTGCTCTTATTATTACACGTACTATTGGTACTGATCATATTGATATTTCAGAGTGTAAGAAAAGAAATATTGTTGTTTTCCATCTTCTTGACTATGGAGCATACGCGATCGCTGAACATGCATTTGCGCTCTTACTTACCGGTTGTAGGCGAGTAGTGGAGGCGCAAAAATATATCCAAAAAGGTATCTTTTCATATAAAGGATTGTTAGGTACCACTCTTTGTGGAAAGACTCTTGGGGTTATCGGAACTGGAAAGATAGGTTTGGAAGTTATTATACGTGCACAGGCATTTGGAATGAAAGTGATTTCGTATGACGTATCTCAAAACACACATGCAGCTGAAAAATTAGGCTTTGACTATGTATCTTTGGACGAGCTGCTTATGCGAAGTGATTGTATTTCACTTCACGCGCCGTATACGAAAGAAACGCACCATTTGATAAATGAACAAACTATCCAAAAAATGAAAGATCAGGTAATTTTGATTAACACTGCCCGTGGCGGTCTCGTTGATACAAGCGCTCTCATAAAGAATATTAAAAAATTTCACTTCATCGGACTGGATGTTTTGGAAGATGAGCAGTCATTTACAAAGCTCCATCCACTCTTAAGATGTGATAACGTCATTCTCACGCCACATATCGCATTTTATACAGATGAAACCATCAAGAGAATTGGAAAAGAAACAATGGAGTGTGTGACACGATTTACTGCGAATGATAATACTGGTAGAGTAGTATAAAATATGAGTTGGATCGTATATACGCTTATAGCAATTGGAATCATTGGGATCTCAGATTTTCTTCGAAAATTAGCCTCTCATTTATCAGATCCATTTTTCACAAATTTAGTCTTTCAATTAGCTTCGGTAAGTACAGCGATTGTTTTATTTTTTCTCTTTAGTAGAAGAGTCGAAAATAATCCTCGAGATATTTTCTATGCAGTACTAGGTGGTATCACAATATCTCTTTTTTCACTCTTCTCATTTAAAGCTCTTTCTTCTGGACCTGGAGTTTCAGTAGTCTTTCCATTACTGCGAATAGGAGGAATCGTTTTTCTTGTAGTTCTTGGATTATTATTTCTTAAGGAAAAATTTACAATACAAACCGCATTTGGACTGCTATTTTCAACGATTGGAATATATTTGTTATATTTAAATAAATGAAATATAAAATTGGTATATTTGGATCAGGAATTGACGAAGCACATCACAGTCGCGATACAATTGAAAAGTTGGGAAAAGCACTTGCAGATTCTGACGTGATATTAATAACGGGGGCGGGCAAAGGTTTACCACAAAAAATAATTTCAGCAGCATATACATCAAATAAAAATATCGAAATATGGGGATTCTCGCCTTATCATACACTTAAGTCACAGCAACAAGGTACTCCTGAAGTCGATACGTCAATTTTTCAAAAATTAATATTTGTACCAACTAATTACCATTTTCGTACAGATATTCATATTTGTCGAAAATATAGAAATGTAACCTCAACAGCTACTTGCGATGCTGGGATTATTATCTCAGGGCGCTGGGGCACATTAAATGAATTTACCAACCTGCATGATATGGGGAAAGTTATCGGTATACTGATAAAAAGTGGGGGAATTTCAGATGAATTGTTTTCCCTAACTAAAAAAATAGTAAAAGAGTCAAGCGCAAAAGTACTATTTGATGATTCCCCATTACGATTAGTTTCCGCTATACTAAAAGAACTGGATTATAGGAATCAAATACTATGAAATTTCAAGAAAAACTAGAACGAGCAACCAAGAAAAACAATTCTCTCGTTTGTGTGGGACTCGATACTGATCTAGCCAAAATTCCAAAAATAATACAATCAGAAAAGAATCCTCTATTTTCATTTAATAAAGAAATTATCGATGCGACACACGATCTTGTTTGTGCGTATAAACCCAATAGCGCGTTTTACGAAGCAATGGGTCTGGATGGACTAACACAGCTTCGTATGACGATGGAT
>CAZYQZ010000057.1:0-7510 GCA_964649915.1 uncultured Gammaproteobacteria bacterium
TTCCTATATCAAGTTTAGTTATCGTTTGTACGATAGTAGCTTCGAGCTTCTTTTTCCATTCACCTGTGAAATCAATGCAAATTACTTTAGTATCTATTAAGAGCGTCTTGATTAATTCGTGTGTTAAAAATGTTTTTCCAGAACCAGTAACTCCCATTAAAGCCATATGGTGACTTACCGCGTCATTCAAATCAATAACCGAAGGAAGTGAGGTGCCAGGTATGGTTCCCAACTTAAATAGGGGGTAATTAAAAGTGCCTACGACGATATCACTTGTATCAGCCTTGAATGTAGGAGTGTTAATTGGTGGAACCCAGCCGAATTTTTGAAATGACAACTTATCATTGCACCATTCCCCAAGTTGTATCGCTTCGCCGTCGATAAAGCCAGTTTCATTTCTGGCCTCTAATTTTTCTTTTTCAGTAGTTCCTGCGACAACTTGATAGAAAAGTCTTTTGTCGGATATATGTAGCTCAAGAAGGTCTCCCTCTTGTAGGTCATCTTTTTTCTTTGAATACTCAAATTTTATTTTACCTATTGTTGATCCTTCTATTATGACCCCTACAAATCTATCAATACTTATTTCTTTGCTTAGAGCTTTGATCTTAGTTTTATCAGATATTTTGTATACAGTATTCTTATCAAGTTTTTCAGATACGCTATCGATGTTCTTTAGCTCTAAAATTTTTGCCCATTTTTCTTGATTTAATAAATATGTATCAAAAACAATTCCAATTATTATATTGTCACTAGTATCTTGCATGGAGTACCGGAATTTAACAATATCAAATTTTGTCAGGCTAGTTTTATCTTCAAATAGTTTTGCAAGAAACATCTTTTTTGATTGAACTCCAAATATTTCACCTACCTGGTCTGAGTCATTTTTCAGCATTTTTTGTGTAAACTCATTGTGAATGTACTTTGGATCAATAAGAATGATAAAAAACCAAAAAATAAATAGTGTAAGTGTATAAAAATCTTGAACTGAAAAGTAAGTCAACAAGAAATACACAAACATACATGAGTACAATACTTTTCCACGGCCCAATACAACCACAATTTTTTTAAGCCATTCTGAAATTTTATTTCTTATATGATCTGGGCTTTTGCCTTTATCTTCTAGTGCCATTGCCAAAATTGAAGATACCAAGAGAACAAGAATTATTGCCAAAGAAAACCACCAAAAAACGCCATTGGGAAAAGAAGTTTTTATTGAAAGAAAAACTAACAGTAATGGAACTACATTTGTAATGACGTTTTTAGGAGATGTGTAATATGGCTCGATAAAGAAAATAGAAAAGATTACCATGAATAAACCAGAGTAAAACCATAGATCCCTTGTATCTGTACTTGGGAAAAATGAACCTGCATACAAATAATATGAACCGAAGAATAATGCTAATATGACAAAAAATAGGATAAATCTATTTGTCAATAAAAAATGGAGTTTGCTAAACAGAATATTAATTTTTGATAGTGCTAATTTAATCATTGTTACCTTGTATAAAATCAATTTCCTCCGAGCTCAACTCATACAAGTCATAAACCACTTCATCAATCATTTTTTCCAATCGATCTTTTTCATCTAGATATTGGGATGAACCATCTGGTTCTAGTAAATAAATTCTATCTACCAAGCTAACAATTTGATCATGCTTAGACTTATCTTCTGATGAAGGCAAAGGAAATGGCTCTAAATAATTGGTTTTAAAAGTAAAGTAGCCACCTCTTAGCACATACCCTGTGTTATTTAAGAAAAACCACATTACCCTGGAATTAAGTATGCCCAGATAGTATTTGTAATCAGCAGCAATCTCAGGTTTTTTTATTAGGCTATAGCATTTTGTATTATGATAAAACTCACCAGAATAGTCATATGTCATATTCGTCCCAAATGAAATTTCTGGAGTTATTATTTTGGGCTGTCCAAAATTTGAGATATTTTTTGGGTAAATGTATTTATACCAGTTTGCGTCCTTAGCTAATCTACTGCGCTCTCTTGATTTAATGGTTTTTTCACAACGAGTTAAATATTCCCAGCCCAAGGGACAATTTTTTTGAATGTATTCTGGTTCCATAACGTGTGCGTTTCGCGAAGACATGTTCTCTTCAACAAAATATGGAAAAACAACATAATTATCTGTTTTTAGTTTTGTATATCTGTGAACTTGTTCTCCTCTTAATAGAGGCTTTACTAGTTCAATTTCTATTTCAACTCTGTCGTTTAATTCCGGTGAGTAACCTTCGATTGTTTGACCTCGAACGACGCAATCTTCTAGAAAATAAACTGAGTCTTTACTGGTTGCAATTCCTTGAAATATTTTTGAAAAAACTGTTTTGACACTTTGTGGTTGTCTAAATAGCTTATCCAAAACTTTACCAATATCTTGATTAGTTAAAATCCAAGGATTTGGGGTTAACTTTTCTAAGTCGATAAAATTAAAGTCTTTATTTGATAATTTACTTAGTGAGATCTCTAATTCCTCATTATTTGAGAAACTTTTAGAAAATTCATAATAAGCAAACTTATCATTTGGATTGGAGGTAAGCCACATTAATGATGTATAGTTTGATGCGTTGAAGACCTGATGAGCCCCAAACGAAATCATTTTGTGTGGATTTTTTCCATCGGCAACTATTTTTCTTATACCCGATCCAAAACTTGAATTAACCCATTTATGAGGAATGATGTAGTTTAAAATTCCAGATGAATTTAAGAGTTTTATGCCTTGTTCAATAAATAAAATATATAAATCAAATGCCCCCGTAGCAGATAGGAAATTTTGCTTATATTTATTTGCCATATTTGAATCAATTGATTGAAGACCTTGGATTCGTAGATATGGAGGATTACCAATCAGTAAATCAAAACCATCTTTAATACCAAACATCCACTCAATATCAAGCCAATCAGTTGATTTGTGTTTGAATGGTTTCCAATCTGTTAGTTTTCTTGTTAATTCTGCCTTCGAAACACCAGTAAAAGAATGCTTATCAACTAGCTCATTTATCATTTCGGATTGTAGATCTGAGAAAGATATCATCACGTCTTTTCGCTCTTCATTTCTTGCAGTAAAGTATTGATCTCGCAATGACTTCAATTGTTCGATTTGGCTTCTATCATCAAATAGCTCTAACTGATCCTCCGGTAACTTTGGCAAACCAATTAAAGAGTTTGCTGTAACAAATTTAAAATCTAGGTTTGGAAGTGGTTCTATTCCTCGATTGGGACATGTGTCGTCTATTCTTTCATCAACTATCAATGTAAGGAAACAACGCAAACGCGATATCTCAGTTGCTATTGGCTGTATATCCACGCCATAAATATTTTCTCGAATTATTCCTAATTTACGAATATAGTCAAAATTCTTTTCTTCAAATTCTTTTTCAATAACTTTCCTAAGTTCAATAGGAGTGTTTTGTATTTGTTTCTTGAACCATAAGTGACCTTGTGGATCAATTTGCTGTAATATATAAACGATTTTTTGAAGTGCGCCGATAGGAAATGCGCCCGACCCACAAGCTGGATCAAGTATTTTAATAGTGCTTAAAGATCTTGCAATATCGTGCTTTTCATTCTCTGTTATTGGAGAATCTTTATCATCTTCCAGATCATAACTAATTATTGCTCTGATTTTATCGTCTGGTATGTTTGTCTTACTTTTTAAATAAATATACAAACTTTCATTTACCATATAATCAACAATGGCACGTGGTGTGTAGTAGCTTCCTGTGTTTTTCCTTGCAGATTCACCCGTTTCAGGATTAATTTCCGCTAAGAGATTCTCAAATATGCGTCCGAGCATTTCCGGATCAATCGAAAGCTCTTCATCAAAACTAGTATTTTCGTCAATGGTGAAATTGTAGGTTTCGAGTACTTCAAACAATGATTTGAGCCATGAATCGGGAACAACTACTATATTGTGATTAATCGCTTGCTTGCCCTCGTTGTAATTAAAAAAATCATCTTCATGAGGAGAGAATAAGCCACCATTCAGATATGGAATTGCCGAAAATAAGCCATCATTAACGAATGTTTCTTTTCTAGTCTTAATTGGCTTATTAAGTACCTCAAAGAATATTGGCTCAAGTATTTTGTGATAATAATCTTCAATTTCGCTAGAAGCATCAAAGGAGAGTAGCTCTTTTGGCATTAAGGAATGACCAGAGGCACTACGCTTTTCTCTTAAGAACCAACAAAAAATAATACGGCCAATAAGCCTGACGGCGAACTCCTGACTCGTTTGACTTTGATCCTTTACGAAAGGTAGTTTAAGTTGAGCCTCAACAGTCTTTTTAGATTTACCATTAGTAATTTGTCCGCCGACAAGTTGTATGAAGGAGTGAGATATCTCCTTGTAAAATTCTTTGTTAACAACCTCGAGTGAGAATCTACTCTTGAGGTCATTAAAATCCACGATCGTTCCTTTACCGACTAAATATTGATGTGGAGTCTTTACCTTTGCTTTAGAGCCCAACACATAGGATTGGCGCTTAGGATTGGACAGTTTCTTTTTGATTTTCCCTTCATCCCATGTAAGCGTACTGGTTAGAAGCGATAGTCTCCATAGTGAGGAGTTTTCTGAATAGTAAACAATTATTGCGTTTGGTGTTCCGTAATTACGCAGTAGAGTGAAGCTTTCCGTTGCTAATCCAATCTTTCTTTTGGAAGGGTCTTGTTCAGTCTCGATAATATAAACTCGTACGCCAAGAGCCGATTCACCTATGGTTTGAATTGATTTAATTCCTTGAAAACTTTTGGAGACATCAACCTTGCGAATATCTTTGGAAAAATCTGGCAAAAAGTCACTGATCCAATCAATAAATTCTTGCTGATTAAAGTTTTCATTTAGTTTCATACTGTTAATTCTTCTGACAAGACAATAAGCTCCGACAAACCTTCTAGCTGATCAACTCTTTTCAAACTTGTAGCTATTGATTGTTTCGACACCAAACTTTGTATGTCGCTGAATGCTTGTTCTAAGCTGCTCATGTTGACACGGCCAATTTGTTTATATTGCCCCTCACTCAAATCGTCGTACTCCTTAATAACTTTAATTAAATCCATAGCATAGTCTTTGGCTTGCGGATAGTTTTCTACCAACATTCGTAAAGGTTCGAGCGCTTTGGCTCTATTTCCACTTAATCGAGGCAATTTGTGTTTTTCGAACAACTTATCTCGAATAAGTACAAAGAGTTCGTTAAATGTAGCATCTGGCGAAGCTCCTTCTTCATCTGGTTTAGCAGCAAACAAAGGTAAAACAGTTTCAGCGGAGACGACTTCAGGCTCTCCCTGAGAACCTTCCTTAATAGCGAAGACAGCGTGATTACCTTTTTTACCAAAGGCAATACCACCATTAATTTTTTGACCCTTACGTAACACGCGACTTCTTGGACGAATAGTCAAAGCTTTTTCAATAATTTCATCAGGAGTCTGATCATAAACTTCTCGATGAGTAGCGTCCCATGACTGGAATTCAGCCTCAGAGTTTGCTTTGTTGTATTCTTCTTTAAAGAAGCTCTTTAGTTCTTCATCTCCTGTAAGGGTTTTGGTGTCGCTCCCGACGACCGCGTTTATCAGTGTCATTTTGAGCGTGCTAATCTGTTGGATTCTAGTTTCAGCTTCGCCAATTGAGGTTGGGAAGAAGTTGTAAACATAAAGTGATTCAAATACTTTTTTATTGATACGGTTAATACGTCCAATACGCTGAATTACTCGCGTTGGATTGAATGGAATATCATAGTTAAAAATTACTCCAGCTCGATGAAGGTTGTACCCTTCACTTAAAGCATCAGTGGCCACTAAAACGTCATAATCATTTACTTGTAGTTCAGTCTTAACCCCAGCATCAAAATTATTGCGTAGCAATTCCCTGTTAGCTCTAGAAGCGTCTTTTGCCGTATATTTATAGACTCTATCAACTCCAGCTCTCTTAATTGCTTCTCCCAAATAATCAACGGTGTCAGCATAAGCCGAAAAGATAACTATCTTTCTATCCTTGTTTTCACTGAGAAGTCTCTTGATGTTATCTACCAGACAATCAAGTTTCGGATCAAGATCAGCTATTGCCTGATTTGCACCAAACCATTGATCTCTTATTGATATGAGGAGCTTTGTGTCATCCTCAACTTCTTTTATAAAGTCCGATTTTAGCCAATCTCTCTCTACAAATAGCAGTTTGTATTTTGATTCATCAGTGTCGTTAAATTGTTCAGAAAACTCGGTGGTCAAATCATCTCCAGCATCATCGATAAATGAGTCTGGATCTGGAATCTTACCTTTTTTAAGAATTGGCACTTTCCCTTGATCGTTGTACCACCTAGCAATCATCTGGTTAGAATCAATCATGTTCTGTAGAGTGATGCGGAAGGCTTCTTTTGAACTTTCAAAGCGCATGACCAGCAACCGTTTCATGAAAGTTGCCAAGTTTGTTTGAGCGTTCTGAAGATCGACATCATCCAAATACGAACCGTACTTTTGCATGAATAATTCTCTTTTATCCTCTTTGATATAAGTCACAGGCTTATAACGAGCTCCTTCAAATCCATGATCCTCATTTGTCAAAGTTTCAAGTGTATGTAAGTAAAGATCAAATAGTTCACCTAGTTCGTACTCAAGCAATTCAGGCCCTTCAACTTTAGCAAAGGAAATCCCTTGCTTTATCAGGTTATTTCGATAACGTGAGATAGTTTGAAGATCTAATCTTGACCTGCGAACAATAACTGGCTCAATGAGTCTACGTAATTCCTGAGCTATTTCCTTAGTTTCAGCAGTAATCTCATCTGGAGTAAGTTTATTGCTTCTTAAAGAAGACCTTAATTTTTTATAGCGATCAATTAGCTCTCTAAAACGTAACGAAAGATTATCGACTGATCGTATTGTGGATTGACCTGGGGTTTGGAATAGCTTAACTAAAGCAAAGACATCCTTAGGATCGTTATTAAATGGTGTCGCGGTTAAAATGACGACTTTATTTCCTGCGTTACTTCTTGAAAGAGAGTGGAGCAAAGTATAGTCATCAGTCAATTCGTTTCTGTATCGGTGTGCTTCATCTAATATTAACAAGACTGGCCCTGTAATCTGATTGGTGCACCACTGATATGCTTCATCTATTTTTCCCGAACTAAATATTTTTGTACCAGGCAATCTAAAATGAGCCTGATATTCTTCCCATTGAGTGATTAAGTGTGGTGGGCTGATAATAACAACATGAAGATGATCTTTTTGAGCTAAGTTATAAGCTATGGCAGAGGCGATAATGCTTTTACCCAGACCCACAACATCAGCAATAATAACTCCGCCGTACTGATTAATCCTGTCAATTCCCATTCTAATTGCATCGAGTTGATATTCAAGATCAATGAATGAGTCATCGGTGATTTTGCCCGGGGATTCAATATCAGTATTACGATCTTTACCAAATAATTCATGTAGTACTCTGACATACATCAAATATGGTTGGATTACAGCATTAATCCAAAGTTTTTTAACTACTTCATCTGATTCTTG
>CAZYQZ010000058.1:0-7417 GCA_964649915.1 uncultured Gammaproteobacteria bacterium
ACATGACTGCTTGAATGCAAAAGATCGCTGATTCTTTTAGTCAAATCAACGATCTCTTGAGCACTGTTTGTTCCGATTTTAAGCGAGTACATCTTCTTCAAACTACGATTATTGAAGGAATACTGTACTACTACAACTTACCGACTCATTTCGGTCATTTTTGATGTTCACAGTAAACTTCGTTCCACCTTTTGGAAAGACTTTTCCGATATCATGACATCTCCAATCTTTTCCACCTGGCGTATCTCCCATAACACCGCTTACGGTATTTCCGGATGGTGTTCCGTTGGGATCTGTGTAACTGAACTGGCAGGTGACATTTTGTGTTTCTTTGGTGTCCACTCCAGCGGCTGAAACGATAATATCAGGTTTTCCCACGACGTAATTGAAATACGCAGAATCGCATTTCAAAGCACTTATGGGAGAAACACTAACTCGAGATTGGAAAAGCCAAACTCCAGCAAAGAGGATTACAGCTATAACCCCTACTATTATATACTTCAAATAAGCATCCTTCATGGCAGCCTCCTTCTAACTCTTCTCTTTAACGGTGAAGAATGAAATTAACATTTATAATAAACGTAATAGTAATAAGAATAGGTGGTTGAGATTTTTTTTGCAAGAGGGAATTTATCCTTTTTTTTATTTTTTATAACTCATGAGATAGATGGGGGTACTTCGTACCCCCTATTGAGATTTTGGCTGGAATCCGCTATAATTTGCAAATATGCCAATGCCTAGCGATGAAAAAAAGAAAATAATTGATGAGTACGCGGTGAAAAAAGGCGACACAGGCAGTCCTGAGGTACAGGTTGCACTTTTGACCTTTAAGATCGATAAACTTGTTGGACATTTGAAAGAAAATCCAAAAGACGATCATTCAAGGCGTGGCCTTTTGGGTATGGTTTCCAAACGAAGAAGACTCCTGACATATCTTCAAAAGAAAGCAGCAGATCGATATAAAGATGTTATTAAGAAGTTGAAGTTAGCAAAATAACGAAGAGTTCGTGGACGTGTTTGATGTAGTATAGAGAAGAAGTACCCTCGCACAAAGATGTTTCCAATGGTATACTTCACTAAGACATACCTCATACATTTTTAAATATGAAACTGATTTCCAAATCAATTGAAATAGGTGGTAGGACAATTACACTTGAAGTTGGTCGCTTTGCAGAACAAGCAACCAGTGCAGTACTTGCCCGATACGGCGATACGATGGTACTTGCTACTGTCGTCTGTGGTTCCCCCAATCCTAATCTAGACTACTTTCCACTCTCTGTTGAATATGTTGAGCGTCTCTACGCTGGCGGTAGAATAAAAGGAAGTAGATGGGTGAAGAGAGAAGGTCGTCCTTCAGATGACGCTGTCCTTCGTGGCAGACTCATTGATCGGTCTATCCGACCACTTTTTCCGAAAGGATTTAAAAATGAGACACAAGTCGTCATTACCGTACTTTCAGTCGATGGCGAAAATGAACCAGATATCCTCGCAATGATCGCAACATCTGCAGCAATTGCCATCTCCCCTATTCCCTGGAATGGTCCAATTAGTGCGACAAGAGCGGGATATATTTCGAACAATGGAAATACCTCGTTTATAAGTAATCCAAGGACAAATGAATTGAAAGTATCAGAACTAGATATGGTCGTTTCATCAACAGATAAAAAAGTCTTGATGATTGAGGCCGGTGCAAAAGAACTTCCTGAAGATGTTATTTTAGCTGGAGTTGAGTTTGCACATGAAGAAAACCAGAAAATACTCCAACTTATCGCCGATCTTGTTAAAGAGTGCGGTAAGAAAAAAATGTCATTTATCGATCATCAACCAAATCCTGAGCTACTCAAGACCCTCGAGAAAGATTTTTCAAAGGAAATTGAAGAAGTAATCCTAAAACGAGTTGAAAAAGAACGCGAAGGTGAAGAACTCGCAGTACTTTCACTCGCAATTTCAGAAAAATACGGCGAAGAGTATGAGAAAAAACATATTGAGCAAGCCCTCGATGCACTATTTAAGAAAAAGATGCGTGATAAAATTTTGAAAACTGGCATTCGTGCTGATGGACGAGACACGAAGACTGTTCGACAAATTGATGTTGAAGTTGGCGTACTTCCTCGAACTCACGGATCTGCCATGTTTAAACGTGGACAAACTCAGGTACTCACTGTCGCGACACTTGGTGCTCCATCGCTTGAGCAGCTTATTGAGAGTCCAGGCGGAGAAACAGCCAAGAGATACATGCATCACTACAGTATGCCACCGTTCTCTGTTGGTGAGACTGGCAGAGTAGGATTTTTATCTCGTCGAGAAATTGGCCATGGCGCCCTTGCTGAGCGAGCACTTGTCCCCGCTGTACCACCTGAAGATAAATTCCCCTACACTATTCGACTTGTTTCTGAAGTTCTATCGTCAAACGGATCTACATCCATGGCTTCCACATGCGGATCAACACTTGCTCTTATGGATGCGGGAGTTCCAATTCTAAGTCCAATTACTGGAATCGCGATGGGACTCATGACTGACTACAAGAATCCTGAGAAATACGTCATTCTTACCGACATTATGGGAATAGAAGATTTCGGTGGAGATATGGACTTTAAGGTTGCTGGAAGCAAAAAGGGCGTAACAGCAATCCAGCTTGATGTGAAAATTGACGGTCTCACTTCTCCCATGATTAAGGAAACCCTGGCACAAGCAAAGGTGGGAAGACTGTATATTTTAGATAAAATGCTTGCAGTTATGGCAGAGCCACGCAAACAACTCTCTCAATATGCTCCAAAAGTTGTCATGATCACTGTACCTCAAGAAAAAATTGGCGAAGTAATCGGTCCAGGTGGCAAAGTTATTCGTCAGATTATTGCCGACACTGGATGTGATGTGAATGTTGATGATGATGGTCGAGTAACCATCTCAGGTGTAGACTCTGCTGGAGTTGAAAAAGCGTCTTCTTGGATTACCGGAATTGTAAAAGAAATTCAACCAGAAGAGATATATGAAGGTGTTGTGAAAAGAATACTTACGTTCGGTGCATTTGTAGAGATACTACCCGGAAGAGAAGGTATGGTTCATGTATCACAGATGTCTACTGGTTTTGTCGGAAACCCAAATGATGTTGTGAAACTTGACCAGGTAGTTCGGGTACGAGTCACAGATATTGACGATCAAGGACGAGTAAATCTTTCAATGCTTTTTGGCGAAGATGCAAAGAAGAACCCACCAAAACCCCGACCACCAAGGAGTGGAGGATTTCGAAAAAGATTTTAATCTTCAGTTTTTCCCAAGGCTTCTTTATCCATCTGTTGTTCGATCACCCTTAGTTTCTTGACCATAGACTTCATTTCTCGATATCTTGAGTATCCCACAATGAAGAATGCGAATCCTCCCATAAAGAACATTGTTCCGACAAGAGTTGTAAGCGAAGTATTAAAAAGTTTGACCAGTGAAATTCCTACAACGATCATTGTAAGAGTGGTGCGAATGTACCCTAAAAAGGTTCGTTCGTTTGAAAGGATCGTACGATCAATCGCAAGGTAATCTCGAAGGATCATGTCGTCATGGTTTCCGTCATATGCAGAAAGTCGCCTCATTCTAAGCAATTTTTGAACCATACTACTACGCTACGAAATGATGCATTCCCTGTCAAGATTTTTGTTATACTTTAGATATGGATACAACATCCCCATCATACGATCCGTCCTTACAGATAAAACAACTTGAGGAAAAGATTAACCAAGTACAGCTTCCCCCCGATCTTAAGTCAAAAGTAAGCGCTATGATTGCCCGAGCAACAGTAAGTATGAAATATAGCGGGTCATTTACAGGATTTGATGCTGTTGCCAACTATATTGACACTATCACCTCCTTACCATGGGGTATTAGAAGTACTGATACTTTAAATGTTCCTCACGCAAAAGAAATACTCGAGAAGAATCATTACGGACTCCCAGAAATAAAAAATAGAATCCTTGAATACTTATCCGTCATGCAACTTCGACAGAAAGACCAAATTACCACAGGAGACGGCGTATTGAAGTTTATGCGAGCACCCATTCTTTGTTTTGTTGGATTGGTTGGAACTGGTAAAACCACAATTGCATATTCAATTGCAGAGGCAATGGGAAGAAAATTTATCCGTATCCCTTTTGGAGGAATGGGTTCTGCCCTTGATCTTCGGGGTCAATCCCGTGTTCACCCCGATGCAGAAGTTGGTCTTGTGATGAAAGCCCTCAAACGTGCGCAAACCAAAAATCCCGTGATCCTTCTTGATGAATTGGATCGTGTTGCTGAACACGCTCGAGCTGATATTATGGGTGTTCTCATTGAGCTACTAGACCCTGAACAAAATGTTATGTTTGTCGATCACTATATTGATTATCCCTTTGATCTATCCGAGGTTCTCTTCATAGCAACCGCCAATAATACCGCCAATATCTCCACAGCAGTACTTGATAGATTGGAACCAGTCCAAATGCCATCCTATACCGATGACGAAAAAACTGTTATAGCCAAAGCATATGTATTTCCAAAAATAATTAAAGAAGCAGGACTTTCAAAAGAGATTTTACAAATCAACGATGATGTATGGCCTCAAATCGTCCGACCGCTCGGATTCGATTCAGGAATCCGTACACTTGAACGAACCATCAATGGTATTTGTCGGAAAGTGGCAAGAAATCTTGTGGAGGGAAAAGGCACAACGTTTCTCTTAACTACCGAGAATATAAAAGAGTTTCTTCCTACATGGTAAATTGTCAAGAATTCATGGTAGAATAAAAGAGAAAGAAGAACAGTACTTTTGTATACACGCATTCTGCCACTTACTGTTGAAACTCATATCAAGCATAATCAATTTCAAAATTTAGACGTAGTTTTTCGATGAACTTATTTCATAGTCCCCCATCAAAAAGCGGATTTATACACATCGTTCCTCTCGGTGGTTTCGGAAACGTCACCAAGAATATGTACGCGTATGAATATCGCTCATCTCCAGAAGTTATAGCCGATATTCTTATTGTTGATTGTGGCATAGGATTTCCTGATGAAAATATGTACGGGGTTGATCTTGTTATTCCTGATATCACCTATCTTCGAGATAAAAAAGATAAGATTCGCGCAATAGTCTTAACACATGGTCATGAAGATCATATTGGCGCACTTCCATACATTTTACCCGAGCTGAAAGGGATACAGGTGTACGGTACCAGATTAACAGCGGCTCTTGCTTCCGCCAAGTTACATGACTTCGGTCTTCATACAAATGTAAATACTGTCCAAACTTCAGATCTATTGCGGTTTGGGCCTTTTTCTGTCGAAATGGTCCATGTTACACATTCAATCCCTGATGCGACGAACCTTATCATTCGTACTCCTATAGGTATTTTTTATCATGGTAGCGATTTTAAGTTCGACTGGACACCCATTGATGGACAACGGACCGATGTTGCCAAGATAGCCAAAGTGTCCGAAGAAGGAATTGTGTGTTTGCTTTCTGATTGCGTACGAGTAGAGTCTCCAGGATACACTCTCTCAGAACAGGTTATTGAGGACACTCTTGAGAGAGAAATGCGAAAATGCCTAGGAAAGTTTATTTTCACTACCCAGTCATCGAATATATCCCGTATCCAACAGGCGATTAATGTCTCGATACGTAATAACCGTAAGATTGCCTTCTTAGGAAGATCTATTGAAAATAATGTTGAAATAGCGCGACAACTCAATTATCTAACATTCCCTGATATCTTTCTTGTCAAAGAGAAAGAAATACGAAACTATAAAGGAAAAGATCTCACTCTTATTGTGACGGGAAGCCAAGGACAATCAACCGCGGCATTAACCAGAATTGCCGAAGGAGCACACAAATTTACGAGTGTTACTCCCGGAGATGTTGTTGTTTTTTCAGCAGATCCTATTCCAGGATATGAGAATGCTGTGCATACACTTATTGATATCCTGACAGCTGAGGGTGCGAGGGTAGCCTATTCAGAAGTCATGGATGCTCTCCACGTTTCTGGCCACGGCGCAGCGAATGATCTTTCTCTCATGATTGGATTAACCAATCCGCGCCTTGTACTCCCAATCGGAGGAACTCAGCGACAAATGAAACATTACTCTGAGCTTGCCAAACAAATGGGATATAAAGAGAGTCAAATTCTCCTTCCACAGGATGGAGATGTCGTTGAGTTTGACGCATTTGGTAATCACAAAAAAGCCGGAAAAATAGACCTGAAAAATATTATGGTTGACGGCTTAGGTGTTGGTGACATCGGTAATGTAGTCCTTAGAGATAGACAAACAATGGCAAACGAAGGAATAGTTATCGTTGTTGTCCCCATGGAGCAAAGCACGGGACAAGTCGTAGGAAACCCTGATATTATATCTCGCGGATTTGTTTACATGAAAGAATCAGGGAAACTTATCGAAAAAGCTCGTGAAGTTGTTTTGAACTCATTACGCTTGAAAAAAGGAACAATAGTTGATTGGCAGTATGTTCGTAAGCAAGTTGAAGGAAATCTGGAAGAACTTCTCTATAAAGAAACCCATCGAAGACCCCTTATTCTCTCAGTGGTCATCAAGGTCTAACTAGCGCATTAATTCTAAGAATGTATAGCGTAGTGTACCTTCTACTCCTTCTTTCTTAGAAAGAATTTTCTGGAAATCCTGGTAGTTTGGGAAAAACGTATCTGCCTCTTTATATTCTTTGTCTACGATTGTTAAATATAATTTATCAGTGAGGTTGATTGCTTGTTCGTATATTTGCCCCCCTCCAATAATAAATATTTCATCCGATCCTACTTCTTCTGCTTTTTTCAGCGCTTCACCAAGCGTATGGACAACGATACCCCCAGACACATGAACTGTTCTATCCCGTGTAATAATAATATTGGTTCTTTTGGGCAGCGGACGCCCTATGGATTCATACGTTTTTCTTCCCATAATAATTGGATGATTAAAGGTTGTTTCTCGAAACCTCTTCATATCCTCGGGAATTTGCCAAAGAAGTTTATTATCAGCTCCTAACTCTCTTTTTTTCCCAATTGCAGCGATAATACTGATAGTTGGTTTATTCATATGAGATATTATTGAGTACTAAAATATGTGTACACATCTTTGGAAAGCAGCGCTATCCGCTCTTGGGCTGCTTCTGGAAAATCACTTTTAGATAATGCAACGATTATATAATCTCCTTTAGGAGAAAACACTATCCCTACGTCGTGCTTCACCTCATCTAGTTCACCTGTTTTATGAGCTATCATTATATTTTCATCAAGATACTTGGGTAAACCACCATTAAGCTGTTGTCTTTTCATTCTCTCAAGCATCTCATTAGAGAGTTCTTTACTGACTATCCGTCCGTTATATAGTTTTTCTAGAAAAAGAGCTATGTCAGACGCTGTAGTTTTTGGCGGATTTCCAAGCGATG
>CAZYQZ010000059.1:0-7388 GCA_964649915.1 uncultured Gammaproteobacteria bacterium
CGGACTTACAGTTAAGCCGATTACTGTGGGAAAAAAGAATGTTACAGTTGATATTCAAATTTCTCCTTCGGTCTGTCTTCGAGCTAAACCTGTAGTAACTATCTCTCCCGTAACACAATCAGGGTATGCAGGAAGTCAGTTGTTGTATAACCTCTACGTGAAGAATACTGATCGGATAAGTTGTGGTAATTCCGAGTTTACCATAGGGTTTTCCAATCCTGATGGTATTTCCCAGACTATCGGTGCGGATCTTCTTACACGCACACTTGCACCCGAAGAAGAGTGGCGGCAGAATCTTTTCGTGAGTTCCAATTCCACTCTAAGTCCTGGGACCTATGAATTCACTGATACAATCTCTCATTCTGGCGGAGGAGAGTTCCAATCTCAGGTAACTGCCATCTACGAAGTAGTATCTCCTTAATATCCTATAATATTTTGACTTCATTACGAAGAATTGGTACAATAAGGATTAACCCCCTAAATAGGGGAGTTATTTTGAATCCGCAGAAAATCTAAGCTTTTTAAGCAAGTTTATTGATTCTTTGCGGGTTTTCTTTGCTCTCCATAGCGTTCGCGACGGAGAGGCACATTAAAATCCCTACGGAAATAAATTCCTCCAAAGATACCCTTTCGAGCAAAAAGCGCTTGATACTCTCAAGCATTTCTTGTTCGGAAGGGACGTGCAAACCCTATAAGTTGCACTAATCAAATTCATTTTGGAGGTGGCCAAGTGGCCCAAAATTTTTATAAGATCATTGCGTTGATAACTTTAATCGCGATGCTCTTGAGCGCTTGCGGTGGTGCTCCTGCAAATACTGCCGCAAACGCGGTCGCACAGCCTGCACCGCGCGCGGTGACATCGACGGGTAACACCGTAAAGATGTCCAAAAAATCTCCCGAAGCGGTTCACGAACCGAAAGCAGTGCCAGTCCCAACGCCCCCGGGATTGAAAGAGCTTCAAGAAGATCAGGTAATTAAACTGATCTGGTTTATGAGCCAAGCCAAGCAAGGAAGTATTCAGCTTGGTGATGGCGAATATTCCATTTCGCAGCTCGTAGCTTTCGTTGGGGGAGTCATCTTTTTGAAGGCGCCAGAGAAAAAAGATCTTGATTGTTCAACAGCATGGTACATCTGGACTGTCGAATCGTCAGATTGGGCTGAAGGAGTAGGCGATTGGCCCAAAAGTATCGGCGGACCGATGGATTTGCTAAACCATCAAGTCGAGATCAAAATAGGCGTGGTGACATTGCAGTGGTTGTTAGATTATCTTGAAAATAACTGTAATGTGACAGTCGTGCGTGACACAGTTCATCAAAAGGTCACGCTTGAAGCCCCGAATATCGCAAGATCAATTGGGACTGTCAACGTCGCTCCCGGCGAAGCTGCCGGTGCATTCCTCATTGGGGCGGGAGGCGCTGTCATCGTGATTCTGATAATAGTCCAACCGGAAATCGGTATTCCTGTGGCACTTGTTGCCGCCGGTGCAAACGCACAAAATGGTGTGCGCTTGATCCAGATGACGCCGTAGGGAAGGGATGGGTCGTGCAATACGTGCGAAAATTGCAAGATTTTCTTGCTTTTTGTATTGTCGACCCGTCCCGTTAGTTTTGAAAATATTGTTCTTGGCTTGGGTAAACACCAAGACGAGCGTAGATATTTGCTCGGATAGATGGGGCTAATTCTTCTGGCTTCTCACTCTCTAAAATAGCTAATAGTTCTTGCTTATTTTCGTCGCCGAGATATGCAGACGTATTTACTACCCCTTGTTTTATGATTGATTTCTTATTTTTCGACAATCCTTTACTACCATTTATTCCATTTAATATTAAATCTAAATGAGTCATTACTACATGAGCCCGAACTCGTGAAGTGACCAGTGTGGGATCAGGAGGGGTAGCCATTGATTCAGGTTTCTCCACAGTAATACCGGCTGTATGAGTATGGTTTATTCCTCCATTGGCAAGATCCATCACACCCATGAGCAGCGCTTTTTCTTCAGGTGCCGTGATAGTATTTACTCTCTCCCATCGACTTCTATATTCTCGTCTCCGAGTATCGTCAATGTTAAATATTCCCTCAAATATAGCCCCTCCCATTCCTATTGGACGGAGAGGTAAGTGAGGATTGATAGTAAAGGCTTCTCGAGATGACATACCCTATAATTATACACTTTTTATAATTTTAGGCAAAAAAAAGGTAGAAACATAAAGTTTATAAAATTGACTCTTCAGACTCTTTCTAGTACACTTCACGATCAAATCCTATAATAATAGAATTTTAATTAGTTTATCTTAACACTATATCCAATTGCGGATATTTTTTTAAGGAAACTAAATTTGCACATTAATTTACATGTCACCTCCGGTTTTGGATGGGGGATAAAGATTGATTTTTTAGTCCTTCTTTATCCTCCATTCATGACGATTTTTTCTGTATTTTTTAGGAAAAAATACAAGACTGAGACGAAAAGGAGGTGATACCCATGAAATTTCGTCTCGCAATTCAGGCTGTACTGGCAGCCTTTATACTTGTCGGTCTCGCCGGACCGAAGGTAATTCTTGCCGCTGACCCACCACCTGAAAGCGTCGATTGGTGTTCGTTCGTCAATTGGGCGGACGCCATGAACATCGAGAAGCAATTGAACTTTTCCCTTAAAAAGGGAATAGAGGAAGGTTCAGCACTGGACTATGACAAAGTCGGGAAGGTCGTGTTCTATCTTCCTTCAGAAAACCTTGTTGACTTGGCTTTCCAACTCGGATTAAGCAAGTCTGCATTACCCAATGGACCACACGGACAGAAAAACGTCATAAATTCATTGGGCAGAGTCAAAGTCGAGTGGCAAAACGGCAACCGCTGGAGAGTTACAGTCAGACCACACAACTTTCTTCCATGTCCGCCTCCACCAGGATTGGAGTCGGGAAATCCCGCAATAGACTTCTTGACCTATCTAGTGCGGGATAGACTAGGAATCTGGATCATCGCGTTAATTCTCGGCGGTCTTGTACTTCGAGGAGGATTTGGGTTGCTTCGGCGAGCATTCTAAGTTCTCAAAAGAGAGGGGCTCGGTACTATATGTATCGGGGTGTGTGAATGTGCCACCGTACGCACGCAATTATTTTTATTTTTTTATAAAATCTTTTGCCAGCGCGTATCCCTTCTCTCTTTTCTTCTACTTTATTTGACTCTTCCTCGTACTTCAAGTAAAATTCCATATTTAGTCCTATAATATTTATATTTCCTTTATGATTTCCTGAAGCAATTGCGCTTGGGGTAATCAATTGGAAATACGTATTTTGCTCTTTCAAATTGTGCCTATTCTAAAAACCGTCAGGTTTTTTAGTATATATTTTTCTCCTTAGGTTTGGGAAGGGAATGGGGATAGAATTTCGTTATTCGTTATTCGTTATTCGGATATTGTATTCCTATTTCCTTCTCAAACACTCGATCGACTGGTATCTTTGGCCAAAATCGGCCCGATTCATCTCTTATCTTCAAATCAGAAGATAAGAGGAAAGGAGAGAAAATGGCTGGATCTATAACGCGGGGAGCATCCGCACTAATTTTGGTTGTGTTGGCGTTGTGGATGGTAAGTGCCATTCTTTCAACCCAGACACAAACGTTTGCCATTCCCCAGGCAAACGTTCAAGTTAATGTTCAACCAAAGAATCAACAGCGCGCAACTCCCACCCGTTGTGCTGTTCCAACAATTAGCCCAGAAGCGCTAGAATGGGGGTTGAAATTCCATATTGATCCGTCTTTGACGGTGAATGGGATTCCGCTTTGGGAAGTCATGCGTGATTTTGCGCCAGTCAACCCACTGAAGTGGGACGATTTTACACGCTGGAACAAGATGCGTGAGCAATATGGTTCGCGTGCATCCCAGCATCCGCCCATGTGTGGGAGTAACATGGACGGGCATGGTAATGAGTATGGTGTGGAGTAACTCTTTACCAAAAAGGCACAAAGGAGAGCAGATCCCAAGGCATCCCGCTAGAGAGGCGGGAACCCTACCGGGTAACGGTAGTTTTCTGGTAGGGGCCTTGGGTTTTGTTTTATTTTAACTATATCTACTATGTCAAAAGAAGCACAAAACGCATTATCTCGTTCTCCTCTTCTTGTTCTTGGTAGTGGAGAACGTGGAGCAAGATGGGCGGAGGAGCATCAGACTGGCTATCTTTCACCGAATGTGATTGCTCTTGATATTGCACAAAAGAAAGATCAGACAGATTCACCTGTTCGGATGAATGCAGATGTTTTTCAGATCGGAAACATTTTTGGTCCTGAGTCTGTAAGAGGAATTCATGCCGATTTTCTCCTCAATGGTATCGCTGTTGCTGACTCTCCGTTGGATGATCAAACCGATCCGACTCAGGTATGGAACCAATATATCTCCATGGTAGATAGTCAGTTTTGCCCAGCTCGAGTAAAGGAAAGTTTTGAAGCGAGGAAAGACCAACTTCGACAAAATAGCGATTTTCAAAAATTGGATCCGGATGAACAGGTCCACCACTTGGGACATACAATGAAAGTATTTCTTCAACAGGAAGCTCTTCGCCAGATGTGGGATGTGCTTGAACCACAAGGAAAAATTACGCTTATTGATTGGGGAGACTATATGAATATTGGCTGGCTTATTCGTCCTGGAGAATTGGAAACCGTACTGAATGACGATAAGCATGATGTTCGGATGACTATCAAAAAGAGATTATATGGAGACTTGGATAGATCAGAGTCTATACATGTTGTAAGACAAATTGCGCGAGAGAGAAACGAAGCAATTCCAATTGTAAAGTTTGTGCTTGAAAAAATTCCTTCAGGATTACCCCCTATTTCTTAAAAAAGTAACTACTAGAGAGTTGAAATCCGTGACTGGCATCACTGTAAATTCCACCGTGTGTCATAGAATCCAGAAAGTGGTACTCTGCTTGCATGAGACTTGCATGACCACACTGAGGAAAGAGTAGTACTTACTAGAATTCACGGTCACTATTCATACCTCGTATATCCTACTATCAGATGTCCTTAGAGATCGCCAAACAATCTATATACCTGAGCGTGTTCAGGTGTTTTTGCGTGACGAAATACTTGTGACCATCGTCACTGACGTTCATATTATCCTGTAGTACATTCTTAAAAATGACGTGTTGCATGCAATGAGGCATGTGTATGCGCCTTATTGTATCTCCAAAAACATGCTTAGTGCATGCCACTGATTTTTATATCTCTTTCTTATTTAATATAGACCTATAACGCAGGTCTATTTTGGCGGGAAAAGAGAAGTACTTTAACATCCTTGGGTCAAAAAATAACTTCGGGAAAGGGAATGTAGGAATAAACTCTTTGTTCTTAGATTCCCTTTACCCGAAACATCAATGAAGCCGATCTTGTCGGAAGGTTTACATATAGAGCACCACATACATTTGTTCTAATGAAACGAGAGTCAAATGTATGAACTGCTCGGAGGGTAAAAACATGAAGAAGCTAATACTTCTAGCTTTTCTGGTATTAGCAACGCTTTGTTCCATCATCCTAGGCATAAAACCTGGGTGTGAAGATTACTTTCGCGCAGTGTTGGGATCATTTTCTACAGATCATCCCATGTCCAATGCCAACAAGGTAATCATCGACGAATTCGCTGGACAAGTAGACAGGCCACGGAGCGTTTTTGTCGGAGGGAAAGAAATGAGTCTGATGGACGCTCTTGACTACATGACCGATCACTGTGGTGATAGTCATGAAGTAATCTGGAACCCCACAGGAGAGGGTACCGGTGTGATGGTTCGAAGGAGCGGATCATCAAATTTGGGGTTCAATTTCACCCTCCCAGATGTACAAAGTCTGGGAAACCTTCCGCTTATTATTAGCGGGACGGTAGCATTATTCGGAGCGATTTTCTTGTTCTTTAAGCGGTTCGCATCTTGACCTGAGGATAAGGTGGGCTGGTAGACTATTCTCCAATTCTCTACCAGCCCACTCATCTTCTTACTACTTGTGGATCTGGTTGTTCTATATACTCCCGGATTCTTCGTATGTCATCTATATTTGCGTCACAGGCAATACGAAGGAGAGACCCCTGATATGGGGTAAGTAGGGAGAAATTCTCCGCAGTTTGGATCGAACCTTTTCTGTCTTCTGTAGATCGATGAGAATTGTAGTCTGGTTCATCCCTATGGATACGGTCAAACTCAATATCATCTAATACAGTTTGGAGAACTAATCGTCTCATATTTCCTAGAAACTGCTTTGGGACCTGAGGGAACTTGGGTAAATCGTCTGGACCTGCATTTGGAAAATGCGTTATATATGCCAGTATTTGAAGAGGTGGAGAAAGTCGTGCAAAGTGGTCTCTGGGATCTAAAGAAGAATCCCTCCCGACGACTCCATAAGGATGCTCTAATTCCATACGCATAATCCCATAATTATATCGTCTACGCTCAGGTACTTCAGTGATCCTGATTGCAATTGGTCCGGGAATACGATATAAAATGTGAAGTCTATGACAACGAAAGATACAACCCACTTGAAACTCAAGCCGGCAGAATATGAAGAGAAATGGCGTCATAAATGGCTGAAAGAACGAGTTTATCAGCCGGATATAAAGAGTGCCAAATCCCCATTTTATAACCTCATGATGTTTCCGTATCCATCAGCAGAAGGATTACATGTGGGAAACATGTATGCGTTTACTGGAGTCGATATTTATGGTCGGTTCCAGCGTATGCGTGGACACGATGTTTTTGAGCCTATCGGACTGGATGGGTTTGGTATTCATAGCGAGAATTACGCGATCAAAGTAGGAAGACACCCGAAAGAGCAGGCAAAAGTGAGCCAAGAGAATTTCTACCGACAGCTTCAAAGTATCGGTAACGGATTTGCCTGGGAGAATAGATTAGAAACCTTTGATCCAGATTATTATAAATGGACACAGTGGATTTTCACCCAGATGTTTAACCACGGCCTGGCATATAGAAAGAAATCTCCTGTGAACTTCTGTCCCTCATGTAAGACTGTTCTTTCTGATGAACAAGTGATCGATGGGCATTGTGAGCGGTGTAAGTCGCTTGTCGAGAAGCGAGACATGGAACAGTGGTTTTTTAAGATTACTGATTATGCCCAGCGACTACTTGAAAATACATATAAAGAATCCTTCCAGTGGCCTGAGAAAGTGAAGATAGGTCAAAGGAACTGGATAGGCAAAAGTGAGGGATTACTTGAGGATTGGAAAGTGGACGGATCAGATCTTACACTCACCTCGTTTACCACTTGGCCACATACGACATGGGGTGCGACATTTATCGTTATCGCACCAGAACATCCGGTTATCGAAAAGCTGGTAAAGGGCACTACGTATGAAGATGGAGCGGGGAAATTTTGTAAAACCGTCATTG
>CAZYQZ010000060.1:0-7295 GCA_964649915.1 uncultured Gammaproteobacteria bacterium
CAATCAAAAGTGTAGAAAAAAATAAGACGTTGTATGTCTTAGCAACGTATTCAGCAATGCTTGAAATACGACAGGTATTACACGGGAAGAAAATACTGTAGTCTGATTCTATGAAACAAACATTTACCATAGGATGGCTGTATCCTGATCTTATGTCCACATATGGTGATCGTGGAAATGTACGGTGTCTTATGAAGCGATGTGAATGGCGAAGTATATCCGTAGCTATTGTACCTATAACTACAGATACAAATACTAAAACCTTAGAACAATGCGACATCATTCTAGGAGGTGGCGCACAAGATAGACAGCAAGCAATTGCGATCGACGATCTGCGAATCCATAAAAAAGACACGTTAAAACGTATGTTCAGAAATGACATTCCAGGGTTATTTGTGTGTGGATCCCCTCAGCTATTAGGCGAATATTACATGACAGGAGATGGGAAAAAACTTGAGGGACTGGGCATATTTGACTTCGTTACCCGCCATTTCGGTCATGATAAACCACGGTGTATCGGTAATACCGTAGGTGAAGTGCTACATTCTTCTATGTGGGGAAATGAAGGGCAAAAGTTGATTGTTGGATTTGAAAATCATGGAGGACGCACGTATTTGGGGAAGGATTGTACGCCTTTTGCAAAAGTTCTGAAAGGCTTCGGAAACAATGGGGAAGATGGATATGAAGGAGCGCTCTATAAAAATGTTATTGCGTGTTATTACCACGGGCCATTCTTACCGAAAAATCCCCATATTGCAGACTGGCTGATAAAAACAGCGTTGTACGTGAAATATAAAAAGCACATTACACTCGCAGAATTGGATGATACGCTGGAGTTTCAAGCGCACGATGCCGTACTCCAAAAAATGAACGTTTCGGTGGAATAAACACGTGTAGTGTTTTTTTATTTTATTCCTCTACAACTCGTGATATACTCAGATACCTTATGGCAAAGGCCCAAAGTATCACTGAAGTAAAACGAGAATTAGCTTTCCTCTATAAAGTTGCGGTGTGTGTACATAGTTTGGAATTGGAAGAGTTGCTACATGAAATTGTCCAAATAACTCATCAAATCACAAAAGCTGATTCAGTTCTTGTGTATCTTTTAGATAAGCAAAAACAAACGCTCGTTCTTCGTGCATCAAAAAATCCGCATAAAGACTTACTCCGAAGAATTACCATGCGTATGGGGGAGGGAATCACGGGATGGGTGGCGAAAGAAATGCATCCTGTCTCTATAACCCAAGGTGCAGGAAGTGATGGCCGCTTTAAACTTTTTCATAATCTCCCAGAAGATAAATTTGAAGCTTTTCTTTCAATTCCGATTACGAATAAACATGGAATTGTCGGGGTATTGAATGTGCAGTATAAGAAAAAACACATTCATAGCAAACGGGACGTAAACCTTCTGTGTGCCATGGGTAAACTTGTGGGTGGAGTTGTCGAAAACGCGCTTCTTATTGAGGAATCCATGGCTCTGAAAGAAGCTCTTGAGATAAGAAAGTTGATTGAGAAAGCAAAGGGAGTACTTATGAAGCGAAAAGGTATGGATGAGGAAGCGGCTCACCGCAAAATTCAACAAGAAAGTATGAATAATAGAAAATCTATTAAAGAGGTAGCTGAGGCGATTATACTTGCTGATAAAATAGATTTTCAGAATTGACAAGTGCAGTTTCTTGCGGTAGGATTGTGTTTATTCTTGCAAAGGCGCGAGAGTGACGATGAAGTCTTCCAATCCCGAATGTTCGGGGGAGGGAGATTTTTTTTTGTAAAAAATTTACTGAAAGGAATAGTATGGCAAAAGAAAATATTCGCGAAATAGTAGCAAAAGCAAAACAAGACAAAGTGCTCTATGTAGATTTACAATTTACCGATTTTTTAGGAAACGTAAAAAGCTCAACTATCCCCGTGTATACGTTAGAAGATGCATTAACCAGAGGGGTGTGGATAGATGGATCCTCAATTGAAGGCTTTGCTCGAATTCACGAATCTGATATGTATCTTATGCCAGATCCTGAAACGTATGCCGTACTTCCCTGGCGTACTTCTTCAGAAAACGGAAATGTTGCAAGGTTAATCTGTGATGTATACAAACCGAACCATGAACCATTTGAAGGTGATCCTCGTTTTATCCTGAAACAAGTTTTATTAGAAGCGAAAAAAATGGGATTTGAATATTATACAGGGCCGGAATGTGAATTTTTTCTTTTCCCGCGTGACGAGAATGGAAAAATTATACGAGAGACCAAGGGGAATGGCTTTTATTTTAACCTTATCATGGATGAGGCGTACTCTATTAAGCGAGAGGTAATGGAAGCGTTATACAGTATGGGAATTATCTCAGAAACGAGTACGCATGAAGTAGCGGGAAACCAACATGAGATTGATATCCGTTATGATAAAGCGCTGAAAACTGCAGATAATACTATTACTCTAAAAATGGCAACTCGGTTTATAGCTCACAAACATAATTACTATGCTACGTTCATGCCGAAACCCTTTTACGGTGTAAACGGAAGCGGAATGCACACACACCAAAGTTTATGGAAAGGCGGAAAGAATGCGTTTTTTGTGAAGAATGACAAATATGGATTATCAAAACTAGCCTATCAATTTATCGCGGGGCAACTCAAACATGTCCGTGAGATGGCTGGAGTATTTGCTCCGACCGTCAATTCATATAAACGTCTTACGCCAGGGTTTGAAGCACCTGTGTATGCTTGTTGGGCACGAATTAATCGCTCAGCTTTGATTAGAATTCCTCAAGTCTCAAAAGGATATGAAGACAAAGCGACTCGAATAGAAATTCGATGTCCTGATCCATCCAGTAATCCGTATTTAACTTTCGCAGTATTGTTAAAAGCAGGTCTTGAAGGTGTTAAAAAAGACTTGAAAGCACCTGAACCTGTTGAGGAAAATTTGTATCATTTTGATGACAAAAAACTCTCTTCGTATTACATCACGAAGCTTCCTGCAAGCTTGCTTGAAGCTGTCACAGAAATCGAGAACGGAAAAGTAGTACGTGAGACATTCGGGGAATACACATGGGAAAGATATATACAAGCAAAAAAGGAAGAATGGGATTCCTATAGAATGTGGGTAAGCGATTGGGAAATTGGAAGATATTTCGAAAACATGTAATCCCAAACAACCGGAAGTAAAAGGCCAGGGAAATCCTGGCCTTTTTTCCTCTTCCCTAAAACGTACATTGGAAGTACAATGAGGTCTAAAATGACGCAAAGAACACTCGATCAACATCAAGTAAAAAAAGTGGCAAACCTCGCGCGTTTGGGCTTAACTGACGCGGAGATTGAGAAATTTTCTAAAGAGTTATCATCAATTCTTGATTTTGTAACTCAACTGAATGAAGTAGAAACAACAAATATTCTTCCTACCAGTCAAGTAACGGGACTCGTGAATGTTTTTCGTGAGGATGTGGTGACCCCGTCGCTTTCCCAAGAAGAGGTTCTTTCCAACGCTCCCGAACAATATAATGGCTTCTTCAAAGTTAAGAAGGTTTTAGAGGAATAACTATGGATTTGACATACCTCTCAATTCGACAACTCCACGCAGCGCTATTACAAAAAAAGATTACCGCTCAACAATTAGTCGGAGAACACATAAAAAGAATACGTACCCTTGATCCACAAATTCAAGCGTTCCTGACGATTTGTGAAGATGAAGCAATGAACAAAGCTAAGGAAATAGATACGCAAATTCGAGAAAATAAGAACATTGGGCTGCTAGCAGGAATTCCGTATTCAGCAAAAGATGTTTTCTTAACAAAAGGAATTCGGACGACGGCTTCATCAAAAATTCTCGATACATTTATTCCTCCATACAGCTCAACAGTCGTAGAAATACTTGATAGGGAAGGTGCAATTCTTATTGGGAAAACAAATAATGACGCATTTGGATTTGGCTCATCTACAGAGAATTCGGATTACCAGGTGACAAAAAACCCTTGGGATACATCGAAAGTTTCGGGTGGATCAAGTGGGGGATCTGCAGCTGCAGTGGCAGCAGCATTTGGAGTATTTTCACTCGCTGAGGATACCGGCGGATCCATCAGGCAACCAGCGAGTTTTTGTGGAGTGGCAGGGATAAAAGTGACATATGGGAGAGTATCCCGCTATGGAGTCATTGCCTATGGATCTTCCCTTGATACTATCGGTGTACTTGGTAAACGAGTTGAGGATGTAGCGATAGTGCTTGAACATATTGCTGGAAAAGATCCTAAAGACGCAACCACTTTACCTGATACATCGATACATTACACAGTCAATATTTCAGATACCGTAAAAAAAATCAAACTTGGAGTACCGAAGGAGTATTTTATTGAAGGTATGGATAAAGAGGTGGAGGCTGCTGTTCGTGAAGCGATCAATCAGTATAAGGAGATGGGTGTACAGGTTGATGAAGTTTCACTGCCGTTTACCAAGTATGCCATTCCAGCGTATTATCTATCAGGAATTAGTGAGGTAAGCGCAAACCTTTCCCGGTACGATGGTATTCGTTTTGGCTTTAGAGCAAAAGGGGTAAACTCTATTGAGGAAGTATATTTAAAGTCTCGGGAAGAAGGGTTTGGCGATGAAGTAAAGAGGAGGATCATGCTTGGGACATATGCGCTTTCTGCCGGATATTATGATGCGTTTTATAAAAAAGCCCAACAAGTACGCACACTGATTAAAAAGGACTTTGAAGAAGTTTTTCAAAAAGTCGATATGCTCATTGCGCCTGTCTCCCCATTTCCTGCGTTTGCGATAGGTGAAAAAGCAAATGACCCTCTTCAAATGTGGTTATCTGACGTCTTCACTGTTACCACTAATCCTGCGGGTGTTCCCTCGCTTGCTATACCGTGTGGATTTACAAGAAACCATCTTCCGATTGGATTTCAACTTATCGGACCCCAACTTTCCGAGTCGCAACTTTTTCGAGTTGGGTATGCGTACGAGCAGGTTACAAACTGGCATGAACAAAAACCATTTCAAAAAGTATGAAAAAAGAATTTACCATTCGTAGAGCCGCAGAGTTTCTTGGTAAAACGGTAATCCTTAAAGGATGGGTATATAACAAGAGGTCCAGCGGATCTATCGTGTTTTTACAACTGCGAGATGGAACAGGGTACATGCAAGGGATTGTGATAAAAACCGATGTAAAAAATGAAGTTTTTCAGACTGCTCAACAACTCACCTTAGAATCCTCAGTTGAGGTAACTGGTCAGATTAAAGAAGAAAAAAGAGCTATTTCGGGATTTGAATTAGCAGTCGAAGATGTCACCCCAATTCAGATCCCAACTGTAGAATATCCAATAGGAAAAAAAGATCACGGTCCAGATTTTCTGTTAACACACCGTCATCTCTGGCTTCGTAGTCGTAGGCAATGGGCGATTCAACGAGTCCGAAACACGATAATCTACAGCGTGTATACCTACTTTCAGGAAGAAGGGTTTATAAAAATTGACGCACCCATTCTTACTCCCAATGCATGCGAGGGTACAACTACCTTGTTTCCTGTGCCCTATCTGCCTGCGTGGAGTGAAGATCTTCTCTCAGGTGAAGAAATATCCTTTGCTCGTCAAACCGAACAACATAGTAGTGAAAACCCAATCGTTTATTTATCTCAGTCAGGACAACTGTACCTTGAAGCGGCAATTTATTCGTTTGGAAAAGTATTTGATTTCGGACCCACCTTCAGAGCCGAAAAGAGTAAAACAAGAAGGCATCTTTCTGAGTTTTGGATGATGGATGCGGAGATGGCATATGTAGATCAGATTGGCAACATACAGCTTCAAGAATCTCTCATCGTACGGATTGTAAAAGACGTTTTGGAAAAATGTTCAGCAGAACTTGCAATATTGGAACGTGATACAAAAGCACTCACTCCATTATTACAAGGGAAATTCCCCGTGTTAACACATGCGGAGGCGATTGCGATCTTACAAAAAGAAGGAGTCCAGATTGGTAACCGGGAAGATTTTGGTGCAGAGCACGAAACAATTCTTTCAAAAAAATATGACCGGCCTTTTTTTGTTACCAATTATCCGAAGGAAGTGAAAGCGTTTTATATGAAGGCAGATCCCAAAGACGAAACGAGAGTCCTAAATAGCGACATGTTAGCTCCAGAAGGGTACGGTGAGATTATCGGAGGAAGTCAACGTGAGGAAGACTACGAAACTCTACAGAAGCGAATGAAAGAAATGGGAATTTCGGAAGTTGACTACGCTTGGTATCTTGATCTTCGAAAATTTGGATCTGTAGTTCATAGCGGATTTGGATTAGGTTTAGAAAGGATTGTAGCGTGGGTTTGTAAATTAGACCATGTTCGTGAGACGATACCATTTCCAAGACTCTTGGATAGGTTTACACCGTAACAACGAGTGGAGTATTTACTTGTATATCTATGATTGAAAGACAATTTGAACCAGTGATAGGACTTGAGATTCACGTTGAACTTAAAACCAATTCTAAAATGTTTTGTGGATGTGCGGCCAAATGGTTTGGTAGTCCCCCAAACACCCATTGCTGTCCTGTATGTTTGGGACTTCCAGGAGCGCTTCCAGTACCGAATAAAAAAGCAATAGAATGGTGTGTCATGCTAGGAATAGCGCTTAACTGCGAAATACCAATGGAATCAAAATTTGATCGCAAGAATTATTTTTATCCTGATTTACCAAAAGGATATCAAATTTCTCAGTATGATCAACCATTTGCCATCAATGGTGTTCTCGATATCGAGGTGGATACGAAGGAGAAGAATAAAAAAAAGAAGAAAACAGTTCGAATTCGAAGAGTGCATATGGAAGAAGACACAGGAAAGCTGATCCATTCTACTGTAAATGGAGAAAAATGCACTCTTGTAGACTTCAATCGCAGCTCAGTTCCTCTGGTTGAAATTGTCACCGAACCCGATATATCAGGAAGTGAGGAAGCTCGGATTTTTCTTAAAAAACTTCACCAGATTATTCGAACGATTGGAATCTCCGATGCAGACATGGAGAAAGGATCAATGCGGCTTGAACCAAACATTTCTCTGAGAGAAGTTTCAAGTATTCCAAAAGATAAGGCGAGGCTCCCCGGTTATAAGGTTGAAGTAAAAAACATTAATTCATTCACGTTTGTTAAAAAGGCGATTGATTACGAAATCGAAAGACACGTAAATCTTCTGTTACAAGGGACAATTCCGCCACAGGAGACTCGCGGATGGGATGAAAAAAAGAACGAAACGTATAGTCAACGAAGTAAAGAAGAAGCCCATGATTATAGGTATTTTCCTGAACCAGACATCCCACCAAT
>CAZYQZ010000061.1:0-7295 GCA_964649915.1 uncultured Gammaproteobacteria bacterium
ACTTTTTCCATTTTTTTATATACACTTGGTGAAACAAGTTTTTTCTTTATAATCTGCTCCCTCGTTAATCGCTCATCATGGGCACCTTTTTCTGCTTTCGTTGTCGGAGTAAGTACGGGAGTTTTCAACTTCTGATTTTTTTTCAGTCCATCGGGAAACCGTAAGCCGTAGATTGTTCTCTCTCCCAATTCGTATGCTCTCCAAATCGAGGTTGATGTTACTCCCGTAATATACCCTCTGACCACCATCTCGACAGGATATGGTTTAGCATTTTTAACAATTGAAACGTTTGGATGTGGAGAGGATAGAAAATGGTTTTCTACAATATCTTTTGTTTTCTCAAACCAAAAAATCGACAATTGATTCAGTATCTGCCCTTTATAGGGAATACATCCTAAAACTCGATCAAAAGCAGAAATCCTATCAGTCGTAATAAGAACTCTATTTCCTTTATGTAAGTAAATATCTCTCACTTTACCAGATTGCTTTTTGCCCAAAAACGAAAAGGATGTTTCTTTAAGAACGTTTTTAACTGCCTGGAGTAATACTACTTTTGAAACCATATATTATCCCTCCTTCATAAAGCGTACCGCATGTTTATAAATCTTTATTCCAAATGGGTCGTTCTCCCCTCTTCTCCAATTAGGATACTGCGTTGCAAACATACTATGTTCAGGATGAGGCATCATTCCTAGGATTTGTCCTGTTTCATCACAAATTCCCGCTATGGAGAACGCTGACCCATTTGGATTATCTGGATATTCTGTTGCAAGTTTATCGTTTTTCATATATTGAAAAACTATTTGTTTATTCTTCTTTAGCCTCTCAAGCACCTGTTCATCTTTCACTATAAACCTTCCTTCCCCATGTTCAACTGGCAATTCTCCGCTTAGAATAGTATTTTTCAAAAAAACACATGCATTCTCACGCGCGCTAATTCTCACCCACCGACATTCAAATTTCCCTTTTTCATTATTTATAAGACCGATTGTATTGTTTAAATCTCCAAATCCAGGAAGCAAACCAGCGCGCACCAATACCTGAAATCCATTACATACACCAATGACGAGTCCTCCTTTTTTTATGAACTCTTTGATGACATCTTTTAGATATATCAAAATTTCATTCGCCCAAATCTTGCCTGAATACAGATCATCTCCATAGGAAAATCCTCCCGGAAAATCCAGGATTTGAAATTTCAAAAGTAACCGTGGGTTTTGAAGTATTTCACTCATCAATACGACTGTTGGATTGGCTCCTGCCAGAGAAAAGGCAACGTGTGTTTCCTCATCAAAATTTGTTCCTTGTGCTTTCAGCACTGCTACATTCGGTTTCATTATTAAAAATATTTTTTAAAAGGTTCTTGCCAACTTTTTTTAAATGAATAGAGCGAATCCTTCAGAATATCTTTCCTCATATGTCGAACGCAAAGTGTCTTATCAATACTTGTTGTCCCCAAGATTTCAAAAAAAGTACTCTTTAAAATTTTTTTTACCTTTTGCAAATTTCCTGGCTTTACCTCTACAGCAAATCTTCCACCGGATTCAGAAAAAAGATATCCCAATGGATCATGGGTATTACCTACCTCAATTGAAAAACCCATATCCCCACCAAAGCTCATTTCTAGAAGACACGTAATTATTCCACCCTCTGACACGTCATGACAGGCAGATATATATCCCTTCTTGATCAATTCATATATCTTTTTATACAACGTATATGACTCTTTGATAGAAAAATGTGCCAAAGGCTCAGATTTTCTATGCATTTCTTTTGCAACTATTGCCCCCCCCACATGTTCATCTGTTTTCCCGAGAATGAGTATCGTGCTCCCGTTATCTTTAAAATCGGATGATACAGTTTGCCTAACATCCTCGATGATGCCTAGGGCTGAAATACATATGGTTGGAGGCACGTTCACCGTTATGTCGTTATGTCTATAGGTTCCACTCAGACTATCCTTCCCTGAAATAAACGGTGTTTTATACACAGTGGCGGTATCACATATCCCGTCAACTGCTAAGCTTAAATCTCCAATTGTTTTTTTATCAACTTTGGGAAAAATAAAATTATCAAGCAGAAAAATTTTTAAAGGATTACACCCAGTTGCAACAAGATTGCGAACTGCTTCATCAACTGCGTATTGTGCACCCAGATAAGGGTCTTTCATCGATACTTCAACGTTTATTCCATGACTAATTGCGATTCCCTTAAAACTTGAAAAAAGCGGTTTAAGCACAGCAGCATCAGAGGGTGAATCGTTATGCACACCAAGATACGGTTTTAAGACAAGTTTCCCTTGAATTTCATGATCATAGCGCCGAACTATCTCTTCTTTACTAGCGATATTTAAATTTGATAAAACCCTCTTTACTAGTGAGTCCATATCCTTGATTTGAACAGCAGTTGAAGCTTTAGTTTTTCTTGTCTGAATAATCTTTCTCGATGATCCTTGGAGTGTTTCTTTCGGATATCCATTGTGTAAAAACTCCATATCCAAAGACACGATTTTTTTACCTGTATCTACTACTTCCAATCGTTTTGTATTGGTAATCACCCCTATTTCATATGCATGTGCCCCAAAGGATGTGCAGATACGTTTAAGTTTTTTTACATGAGCTTTTTTTATTACGACAACCATCCGCTCTTGTGATTCTGAGGTCCACTTTTCCCAGTTTGCTAATCCTTCGTATTTAAGTGGAATTTTTGAAAGATCGACCCACGCTCCGGTGTCTTTTGCTAGTTCTCCCACTGCTGAGGAAAAGCCTCCTGCTCCACAATCCGTTATATATTGAATAATTCCAGCGTCCCGCGCAGCAAGAAGTGCATCGAGTGTACGTATTTCTTCGATCGGGTTACCAATTTGTACAGCTGATGAAGACCGCGTCTCAGTATCTTTTGTCATTTCACCACTGGAAAATGTTGCACCATGTATTCCGTCTCTTCCAGTTTTTCCACCAACTCCAAAAATAATATCACCAGAATGAATTCTTTTTTTCCTAATATATTTCCGAGGTAGAATCCCATACCCACCAACCAACACAACCGGCTTTGCTCTGTAATCTTCATGGAAGGATAAGGATCCGTTTATCGTTGGAATCCCCATACAGTTACCGTAATATCTTACCCCAGCGATACATTTTTGCATCAATCGTTTTGGATGAAGACAACCAGGAAGAACATCTTTGAGTGGTAGCGTTGGATTTGCAAAACAAAATATATCTGTGGATGCAATATTTTTTGCACCCAGTCCTGTTCCTGCTATATCGCGAAACACTCCTCCTGATCCAGTCATAGCCCCACCGTATGGTTCAATCGCTGAGGGGGAATTATGAGTTTCCGTTTTTGCGCAGACTGCCATGTGACTATCAAACCTGATAATACCAGCGTTATCAGAAAAAGCGAGCAATACATCTCTATGTGATATCTGCTGGGTAACATTTTTTATTCTTGAAAACAATGGATTTCTCTTCTTTCCATCGATAACTAAGGGTGATTTAAATGTTTTATGCACACAGTGTTCTGACCATGTTTGTGCAAGTGTTTCTATTTCAGCATCTGTTGGGTTGCGCTGCTCTCTTCTAAAGTACTCTCGAATACTTTTCATTTCACTCACGCTTAAAAATAATTGGAGACTCGTTGAGAGTGCCTGAAGATCTTTGTCTGATAAATGTTCAAGTTCAATCACTCGCGTCTTTACCTTCTCAAGCTTCATTACCAGCGTTGTTTCACCGGCTGGAATAACGCGTTCAATAGTAGGATTAAGAAGAATTTTAGTTTTTATTCGATCAAGCTCTTCCGGTGTCGGCTTTCCATACAATACATATTTTTTACTACCACGTGCTGCCCGTACAGCTATTCCCAACTCTTTTACAGCTTTTAAGATATTATCAATTTCAGTATTTGTTACTCCTGGGTTTAGCCCCACTTCGATTACCATTTGACCATCCGTTTCAAGGGAAGCAAACTCTTGCAACCAGAGAGGTTCCAAAAGAAGCCGTTCTTTTATTTTTAGAAGATCAGAAGTTGAGATACCCTCAAAGGTGAAAACCTTCGCGCTTCGAACCTTGGAAATTGTTGATATTCCAAAATCTTTAATTTCTGAAAAAACACGGTTTGCCTCAAGATCTGCAAACGCAGGCGATTTTTCAGTTAATTCAAATCGAAGAAGGTTTGGCATTTTTCCAAATAAAAAAGCGCCTCGATAAATTGAAGCGCTCAAATCGCCTTTTCTTTTACCATCGTTTTGGATGGAAAAGTAATGGTTTTTATCATCAACTGTTTTGTTAATTAGTTTGACACAACCAATGTACTCTATGATTCTCTTTTACGTCAATAGGTACTTCACTTCTTTCGGTTACCAACACACGCATTGATAAACTCTAGAAATATCGGATGCGGAGAAAGAGGACGACTCTTATATTCTGGATGTCCTTGCGTACCAATATAAAATGGGTGAACTGATTGGGGTAATTCAATAATTTCTGCCAGATTTTCAACGACACTTCTTGCTGAAATCACTAGTCCTTTATTTTCAAACTCTTTCACAAAGGTGTCGTTAAACTCGTAGCGATGCCGATGACGCTCTGATGTTAATCCTTTTTCCTTATTAATAAATTGATTATGTTTCTCATATGCATGCCATGCTATCGTCCCTTTCTTCACTGTTGCGTCCCACCTACCCAAACGCATTGTCCCACCGTAGGATCGCCGTTTCATAAATTCTTCCTGGGCTGGCATAAGGTGAATCACCGGATGAGTAGTTGACGTGTTATTTTCTGCCGTATTCGCATCTTTCCATCCAATAATATCCCGTGCGTATGAAATAACAGCCAATTGCATACCATAACATAATCCCAAATATGGTACTTTCCTATCACGTGCCCACCCTGCCGCTGTAATCATTCCTTCAGCTCCACGCTCTCCCCAACCTATAGGTACAATAAGTCCATCTATCCCTTTTACAAACTTTTCAATTCCTTCTTTTTCTACTTTTTCTGCATTAATCCATAAAGTTTTTACCTGAGTATCTTCCCACCACGATGCATGATCAATTGCGTCCATAAGCGCGGCGTATGAATCTCTCAGCTGATATTCACCCGTAGCAAAATACTTTCCTACGATTCCGATGGTAATGGTATGCTTTTTCTTTGATTTTATGGTTAATACTAATTTCTCCCATTCTTGAAAAAGCGGTTCTTTATAGCCGAGTTTCAATTTCTCACAAATCTTGTGTAAGAATTTTTGTTCATGAAATTGGAGCGGAACCTCGTATACTGTTTGCGCATCTGGAGCAGATATCACATCCTCGGGACGCATGTTACAAAAGATTGAAAATCGATCACGACGACGTTTGTCCAGAGGTTTTTCACTTCGCGCAATAATAAAGTCAGGTTGTATACCAAGACTATTGAGTGCTCGTACTGATTGTTGGATTGGTTTTGTTTTTGGCTCTCCTAAATGAGCGGGCGTTGGCATATATCCTACATGTACATGCAATATATCCTCTGGATGTTTCAGCGTTAAAATTCTTGCTGCTTCGTAATAAAACAGATTTTGGTATTCCCCGACAGTTCCACCTAACTCAACGATAACAATCTCGGCATCATCTTTTTCTGCCGCATTTTTTATTCTCTTAACCACTTCGTCAGTAATATGAGGAATAGCTTCTACATCTTCACCCATGTACTCAAATTTTCTTTCTTTATCTATGACCGTACGATAAATTTGTCCCATTGTCACAAAATTATGTCGGTGCATATTTTTGTGTAAGAATTTCTCATACGTGCCGATATCCATGTCTGCTTCAGTTCCATCTTCACAGAGGAATGGATCACCATGCTCGATAGGATTAATAGTCCCAGCATCAATGTTGAGATAGTTCTCACATTTGATCATTGTTACAGAAAAACCTGCTTTTTGAAGAAGTAGTGCGATAGAGGCAGAAGAGATTCCTTTACCAAGGCCGGATAGAACGCCCCCTGAAACGAATATATATTTTAGCGGCATGTTTTAAAATACCAAACTTACCCAATTTCTGTCAACAAGAGAAAATTAAACTGCTTCTTTTTTCAAAAGAAACTCTCTCCCCTTACCCACTGTAGTATTAACTGGAATATTTTTTTTGCACAACGGGCACGCCTGTTCCTCCCATGCTCGAAACTTCACTTCACATAAAGATTCAAACGGCACCCCGATAGTATTCGTGTTTACTTTGGAACTATCCCGATTTGCCAGAACGCATACTCCAACAATTTCCCCCCCGGCCTTTAAAACGCTTGTTATGACTTTCTTCACCGACCCACCTGTTGTTGTTATATCTTCCACGATAAGGACTCGTTTTCCAGGTACAAGATCGCCGTATCCACGGGTAAATATCTGGTTTTTGTCAGGAGTTTTTTCTGTATATATCCCCAATACTTCTTTCCCTGTCAGCACACTTAAGTGATGCGCACTCCATTGAGAAAGAATGATACCTCCCAGAGCGGGGGCTGCAACTACATCAATCTTCTTTTCAGAATACCTTCTGGCAATTTCTTCGCAAAGCTTTGAAACTTCACTGGTATGCGGATAAATCGCGTCTTTATTTAAATATGAACTTCCATGAAGTCCTGACGTGTAGACGATGTGGCTGTCGGTAATGTATCCACCAGTATTTTTAAAAATTTGAATCACTTCTTCTGAAGTCATATCAACCTTTCTTAGTTGCTAACTTCCCACATTATATATAAAATATTACTCAATACAAATAGGATGTTAACACCCTTTTTTGATCCACATAAGTCGTACGAAGAAAACTACTTCCAGGGACCGTTTGGTGAATTTACCAGTGATTCTATCTACGTAAATAAAACTTCACCAGAATATCTAATTCTGGGAAATAAAGTACATCTCCCATTTGGTATTCCAGCTGGACCATTATTAAACGGCAAATACTGTAGAGCTGCTCTGGATAAAGGGTTTGATATTGTGATTTATAAAACTGTACGTTCAAAAAAACACGCTTGTAACCCTTGGCCGAATGTTTTATCGCTTGATATCAATGAGCAACTTGATTTAGACACTGCCACAAAAGGACTTATTGGAGATGAAGACTATGGTAGAAAGCGGTTGTCTATCACAAATTCTTTTGGTGTACCTTCGATGGATCCGGACGTTTGGCAACCAGATTTGAAGAAAACAAATGCGTATGCAAAAGAAGGTCAAGTAGTAATTGGTAGCTTTCAAGGTACTCTTTCAGGTAATAGGACTGAATATATACATGATTTTGCTCGCACAGCAAGTCTTATGAAAGA
>CAZYQZ010000062.1:0-7277 GCA_964649915.1 uncultured Gammaproteobacteria bacterium
GATATAAAGAAAAAGTTCAGTTGGTGGGGAGTGGAACTATCTCAGCATTGACCTACGATTCTAGAAAAATTAACTTTACTGTACAAGCACAAAGTTCTGTAAACGTCCATATACAATCTATATTCTACCCAGGATGGAAATTTTACGTAGACAATAAAGAGTATCTTCTTGAAAAAGCAAATTATAATAATGCCTCAGGGACGATTGTACTAGCACTCTCCGGAGGGAATCATCTTGTTGAAGGAAAGTTTTTACGTACCAATGATCGAATATGGGCAGATGTAATTAGTTTAGCCAGCATTTCTATAATAGTCATTTGTATTATTAAAATCATAGTAAAACGGTCTATCTCATCTAGGATATGAACAGAATGTGGAAATCTGTTTTTGGTTTGATAGTTGTAGTGCTTCTTTCCATCCCCACAGTTATTCCACTTTTGCAACATGGATTTTATCCCATGCATGATGATACTCAGCCTTCACGGATATACACGATGGCATCTGCTCTATCTAGTGGTCAGTTTCCAGTGCGTTGGGTTTGGGGTCTGGGATACGGCTTTGGATATCCACTGTACAACTTTTATGCTCCGCTTCCGTACTATACTGGTTCATTTTTTTATTTAACTCATTTTAACGCTATCGATTCAACGAAAATAATGATTGCAATTGGAGTATTACTCGCGGGGATATCATTTTATTTCTTTATTAATGAGCTCGTAGGTTCAATAGAGGGGATTGTTGGGGGCGTGCTATATATGTACGCGCCATACCATGCTGTCAACGTGTATGTCAGAGGTGCAGTAGGTGAGCTATACGCGTATGGACTACTACCTCTATTCGGTTTTGGATTAGTACGACTCTTAAAAGACCAAAAAAATACAGGGAAGCAATTCTCGCATTCTATACCACTCGTAAGCTGTTCTCTTGGGTTGATCCTTCTATCACACAATATTATCGGTATGATACTTTTATATATACTTCTTGCACTTGGTGCTCTTCTTAGTTTGCTATATTGGAAAAAAATAATTATAAAAAACCTCTTGAACAACTTTTTAATCGCCATCCTCTTAGGGATAGGTCTATCAGCTTTCTTTACAGTGCCGGCTATTACGGAAAAAGGATATACACAAGTAAACAAAATTGTAACAGGAGGAAGTGATTTCCATAGTAATTTTGTTTACCTTGACCAATTATGGGATTCACCGTGGGGATTTGCAGGCTCATCAGAAGGTAAACAAGACGGTATGTCATTTAAATTGGGAAAGATACATATAATTGCTGGATTATCCGGATTATTTCTTAGTATGTTTTTCAAGGGAAAAAAGATGATGAAGGGCGCTCATCGAACAGTACTGATATGTAGTGTTATTTTAGGTCTCAGTGCTTTTTTTCTCTCCACTCAACAGTCAGTTCTTCTATGGAATATTCTTCCAGGATTTCCATTTATACAATATCCGTGGCGTTTTTTAAATTTTTTAATTTTCTCCCTCTGTACTCTAAGCGTTTTTCTATTTTTTGAAAAACCACTTTTTTTTAAATACAGCTTCGCATTTCTACTCTTATTCTCTACAATATATGTTAATAAAAAATATTTCCTACCACAGTTTATAAACGACAAGGTCGATGCTGACTACACAAATAAGCAAAAGCTAGAATATAGTATTTCACAAGTTTCCGACGAATATTTACCAATTGATTTTCCGAAGTATTCAACACAAGAGCTTTTGGTACTTCATCAAACAATAGACAAATCCTCTTTGAATGTACAACTCCTAAAAAATGATGAAATGAAAAAGCTCTATAAGATCGTCTTAGATAAGGATATGAAGTATACTTTTCCTATTTCCTTTTTTCCAGCTTGGAACGTATCAATCGATTCACGTAAATTGCCCTTATACTCTAATAAAGGATTGCTTAGCGTTATACTTCCAGCAGGGTCGTATTATGCTATAGTTAGTTTTGAAAGTACGCTTATTGAAAAGATTGCGAATAGTATTTCACTTTTAAGTTTCTTTCTGTTACTATATCTATCATTATTTGAGGGTAAAATCCCGTTATGGCGAGGAAAAAAACAGTCGAAATAGTTATTCCCATTTACAATGAAGAGAGGGAATTAGAAGGGAGTATTAATAAGCTCCATTCTTTTTTAACGCAACATCTAAATGATTATAGTTGGAATATCACAATAGCAGATAACGCTTCTACTGATGCAAGCCTCCATATTGCTAAATTACTTTCAAAAAATCTTTCTCACGTATCACATGTACATCTGGAATATAAAGGTAGGGGGAGGGCGATCAAAAAAGTTTGGAAAGAAAGTAAAGCGGAAATATTAAGTTATATGGATGTTGATTTATCAACCGACCTTGATGATTTTCACTCTCTTATAGAGTCATTCGAAAAAGGATATGATATAGCAATTGGATCGAGGTTATTACCACAATCAAAAGTTTCAAAAAGACCTTTAAAAAGAGAAATTTTATCTCAAGGGTATAATGTTCTAATTAAGCTTTTTTTCCAGACTAAATTTTCCGACGCACAGTGCGGCTTTAAAGCTGTAACAAAAAAAATTGTGCAACAGGTACTTCCACGTATCAGAGATAATGATTGGTTTTTCGATAGTGAATTACTTATTGTATCTGAAAAATTAGGATTTAAGATATATGAACAACCGGTAATTTGGATAGATAACCCAGGTTCAACAGTTCGAGTATTAAAAACAGTATCTGGAGACTTAAGAGGTTTGTGTCGTTTATTTGTTACTAAGCCATGGAAAAGTAGTATATGAAGAAACTTTTAATAACTGGAGGAGCTGGATTTATTGGGTCAAACTTGTCTCATCATTTCTTACGTAAAGGGTGGAATGTAACTATATATGATAACTTGAAAAGAAAAGGGACAAAAGCGAATTTAGAGTGGATAAAAGAGGGCCATCCAAATGTACGCTTTATTCTCGGCGATATTAAAGATGCAAAAAGTGTTCAGAATGCGGTTGTAGGGCATGATGTTATTTTCCACCTTGCTGGACAGGTTGCTGTAACATCTTCAGTCCTAGATCCGCGCTCAGATTTTGAGGCAAATGCACTGGGAACACTGAATGTTTTGGAAGGAGCAAGAGTTGCTGGTCATAAACCTTTTATTATTTATACATCGACAAATAAGGTCTATGGTGGCATGGAAAATATCGGAGTAACAGCAAAATCTTCTCGATACATGTATAAAGACTACCCTGATGGAATCTCTGAGAAAATGAACCTTGATTTTCATTCTCCTTATGGATGTTCAAAAGGTGTGGGTGACCAGTATGTTCGAGACTATTATCGAATTTATGGAATTCCGACAGTAGTTCTTAGACAGACATGCATTTATGGTCCTAGACAATTTGGTGTGGAAGATCAAGGCTGGATCGCTTGGTTCATTATCGCGTTGAGTCTCGGAAAAGAAATTACAATTTGTGGTGACGGAAAACAAGTTAGGGACGTTTTATATATCGATGATTTAGTTCAGCTTTTTGAACAAGTCTATCTAAAAAGAGATATAACAAAAGGGAAGATTTATAATGTCGGAGGTGGCATACATAACACATTATCGGTCTGGACCGAATTTGGTCCTCTACTTGAGAAATTGTTCAAAATGAAAATTTCCCCAAACTATCAACCATGGAGGCCGGGGGATCAAAAGGTATACGTAAGTGATATTCGACTTGTTGAAAAAGAAATAGGTTGGAAACCAAAAGTAAGTGTTCCAGAAGGAGTTGAAAAACTTTTTACATGGGTAACACAAAATAAAAACCTCTTCAAAAAATATTTTTCCTAAACATACATGCTTAAATACAAAAACATTCTTGTCACTGGGGGTGCCGGATTTATTGGGTCTCATCTTGTTGATGAGTTAATCTTAAGGGGATATAACGTGCGCGTTCTTGATAATTTATTTAAACAAATTCATCCTACTGGTAAATTACCCGTGTATTTCAATAAAAACGCAGAGTTTGTGAAGGGGGATGTGATGCGAGCAAGCGATTGGACCAAAGCGCTTAAAGGTATGGATGCTGTCTTTCATTTTGCTTCAGCTGTTGGTGTGGGACAGAGCATGTATGAAGTTGCTCATTACGTGAAGGTCAACAGTGTGGGAACAGCACTTTTACTCGACCATCTTGCTAATAACGCTCATTCGATTCAAAAAGTTATCGTTGCGGCATCAATGAGTTCTTACGGAGAAGGCGTATATATGTGCGAAAAATGTGGTAAGGTAAGACCTCCGCTGCGTACTCAAGCGCAGTTAGATGCAAAGGATTTTTCCGTACATTGTCCAGTATGTAACAATGAAGTTTCTCCAATAGCAACAGCAGAAACTGAATCACAACACTCAAACTCAATCTATGCAATAAGTAAAAAAAATCAAGAAGAAATGGTTTTAAATATAGGTATTGCATATTCAATTCCCTCGGTTGCCCTTAGATTTTTTAACGTATATGGTTCAAGACAAAGTCTCTCCAACCCGTATAATGGAGTTGCAGCAATCTTTGCAAGTAGAATTAAGAATGGAAAATCGCCTGTAGTTAATGAAGATGGATTGCAGTCGCGAGATTTTGTTCATGTAAAGGATGTTGTGCACGCGAATATTGCAACACTTGAACATGCAAGCGCAGATTATCAAGTTTTCAACGTAGGTTCTGGTATCCCCATGTCGATTAAAAGTGTCGCAGAAATTCTAAGTAAGTTATATAAGAGTAATATTATGCCCGATATTACCTTTAGAACTCGAAAGCTTGATGTAAGACACTGTTTCGCTGATGTTTCAAAGTTAGAAAAGCTAGTTGGTTGGAAACCAACAATTAAATTTGAAGATGGTGTTAAGGAAGTGATTGCATGGAGTGAAAAAGAAAAGGCGTTTGATAAACTTGAGTATTCTTTAAAAGAGTTGGAAAAGCGGGGACTGCGATGAAAGTCTCATTTATTATTCCCTTTCACAATGAAGAAAAAAATTGCCTTCCGATGATTGATCGAGTACTTGAGTATGGGAAACGAAAAAAAATATCTTTTGAAGTAATTCCTGTAGATGACAGATCAAAAGATGGAACTAGAAAACTACTTATGCAGGCACATAAAAAAAATCCAACGTCAGTCTTCCCAGTGTACAGGGAAAATGATGAAGAGGAGAAGGGAAACACAATGGGAAAGGCCCTCGTTGAAGGAACAAACAGTGCAAGGGGTGATATAGTTATTTGGACTATGGGTGATTTAGCAGATGATACCGCTACGTATGGAAAAATTATTGATAAGATAAACAATGGGTGCGATATGGTGTTTGGATCTCGGTACATGTCCGGTGGGTCGCGAGGTAATCTTGATCCTATAAAAGCGTATTTGAGCTCTTCAGGAACGCATCTAGCACGGTTTTTATTCAATATGCAAGTGCACGATATTACGAATGCATTTCGCGGATTCAAAAAAACTGTTTTTGAGAGATTAACTCTACAATCATCAGGATTTAGTATTTCTCCTGAGTTTGCTATAAAGGCGCATCTTGCTGGATTTAAGCTAGATGAGGTTCCAACAGTCTATACAAACAGAGTCGAGGGAGTTTCCAATTTTAAAATGTATACTATGACGCGACATTACCTTTCAGTTTATTTTGATTTATTTTTTCGTTATAAACTGCTATCAAATCAAATTGATTTCATCGTATCATAAGCTCTCGCCCTCAGAGAGATCGTTGTCCCATAAATTTTTTAGTATAATAGGATAATGGATATTGCCACAATAAAAAGAAAAACTGTTTTGGGTATTACCGCATTAATTGGAAGAGGATTATTTTTAAGTGCGATATCATTTATATCTATCTTCGTACTCAGTATCATTCTTTCTCCAGAAATTTTTGGAAAATATTTTATTGTTGTAGCAGCAATTTCAATTTTAAACTATTTTTCCGACATTGGACTTGCCGCCGCCTTAATTCAAAAGCAAAAAGAACCAACTTCAGAAGATTATTCAACAACCTTCTTTATACAGCAGGCACTTGTCACAACTGCATGTATTGTATTTATTGTTGCAACTCCTATTTTTCAAAACACGTTCCACTTTACCTCAGATGCGTTGTGGTTACTACGGTCGCTGATCTTATCATTCTTTTTATCATCACTCAAAACTATACCTACAATTCTTTTGGAGAGAGAGCTTGAATTTGGAAAAAAAATTATTCCGCAGATTGTTGAAAATGTTTCTTTTTACTCTATAGCTATAACATTAGCCTACCTGGGGTATGGGATTAACAGTTTCACTGTCGCAGCTATAGTACGAGGATTTTTAGGATTAATCACTCTTTATATTATTCGTCCTTGGTTTCCTAAGTTTGAATTTTCAAAGTCTTCTGCTCGAGCTCTTCTCTCCTTTGGTGCACCTCTACAAGCGGGAACGTTTTTAGCATTAGTGAAAGATGATCTTTTAACATTGTATTTGGGTGCAATTTTAGACAAGCAGCATCGGCAGATTGGGTTAATTGGGTGGGCAAAAAAATGGTCTGAAGCACCACTTCGAACCTTTATGGATAACATCATCGCGATCTCATTCCCTGTATATGCTCGACTTGCACATGATAAAGTAGTGTTTCGGAAAGGAATAGAGAAAACGCTTTTTTTTATCGCACTGCTTATTTTTCCGTCTGTTGCTGGGCTTTTTCTTGTTATGAAGCCAGTTGTTTATCTTATTCCGCATTATTATGTGAAATGGAAAGACGCACTACCATCATTTTATCTTTTTTCTCTATCTGCACTTCTTGCTGCCCTTTCCAGTCCTCTTGTTCAAATATTAAACGCAATGGGAAAAGTAAAAATTACCTTCTCTTTAATGGTTATGTGGACCGTATTGACTTGGATTTTTGTGCCTTTTTTTGTTTTAAAAGTCGGATTTACGGGGGTTGCTCTGTCTTCATTTCTGATAGGGTTCACTTCTTTTTTCCCAGCATTTCTTATACAACGTGAAGTATCTTTTTCGTTTGTACGCTCTATCAAGAAGCCACTTTTTGCTACCATTTGTATGACGGGTGTCTTATATTTATGTTTGCTATTCCTGTCGACATCCGTTATTGGATTAATTATAAGTTGTGTAGTCAGCTTTATTTTATACAGCGGAATAATATTTTTAATTGCGCGAGAAGACATAACACCGTATATTTCAATTCTCCAAAAGAAAAATAATTAACGAAAAAACTCCCAAAATGCTACAATAAAGTATGGTTTCTGCGGTTGTACATACCTACAATGAGGAGAAAAACCTC
>CAZYQZ010000063.1:0-5885 GCA_964649915.1 uncultured Gammaproteobacteria bacterium
ATTTAAAGACACTCGCATTGTTGCAGGTCGATGTAAGGCGGTGGTAACAGCAACTGGAGTTGCAACTGAAATAGGAAAAATAGCGCTTTTCCTTGACGAGGCAGTAGAACAAGACTCGCCATTAACAAAAGAATTAAACCGTGTTGGCCATACTCTTTCAATTTTTATTATCATTATCGCTCTTCTCATTTTTCTTGTAACCGGCCTTCGTGGATTTAGTCTATTTGAACGAATATTAATAGCAATATCCCTTGCTGTTGCCGCTATTCCGGAGGGCTTACCAGCAATTGCCACAATAACTCTCTCCCTAGGAGTGGAGCGGTTAGCAAGACTCAAAACAATAGTAAAAAAATTGCCGAGCGTTGAAACGCTTGGATCAGTCAAGATTATCGCAACTGATAAAACAGGAACACTTACTGAAAATAAACTAAATGTGACTGATATTCTGCTAGGAAGTGGAACACATATTAGTATTGAGGCTGAAGAATATAAAACAAACGGTGTTTTCTTCGACTCAACTGGACGGGAAATAGATCCAAGAAAAAATACGCAAATCCTCCAAATACTCACTTCATGTGTGATTGCCAGTAATGCTGATATTGTGCAGTCAGGGGATTTCTTTTCGATAACAGGAGATACAACAGAAGGTGCACTTCTTATAGCCGCCTCACGAGCATCTCTTTCTGTAGATCAAATACGCGCCACACATCAAAGAATTTTTGAAATTCCCTTTTCTTCAGAAAGAAAAATGATGAGTGTTGTAACAAAAGTTGATACAACACAAGACATCATCTTGTACAGTAAAGGTGCACCTGAGGTTATGCTAAAGCGGTGTAACCTAACTTCAGAGCAACAAAAAAAATGGCAATTAAAAATACATGAACTTGCAAATAAGGGACTGCGACTTATCGCTGTTTGCACACGAAAAGTTTCACAAGAGGAAGTACGTAATCTCCTTGAGAAGGATACCATTTCCGAGGAGGAAATGGAGTTTCTCGGAATCATTGGTGAAAAAGATAATTTACGACTGGAGGTTGCTGATGCAATAGAAAAAGCAGCAAGAGCTGGTATACGAACGATCATGATTACAGGAGATAACTTGATTACTGCATCTGCAATAGCGAGGGATGCAGGAATTTTGGTACGAGACAGTCAAGCAATCACTGAGGAGGAGCTCGGCTTTCTTTCGCGTGGAGAAATTGCAAACCGTATTCAAAAGGGAGTTTATACAGTTTTTGCTCGTGTTTCTCCACTCGGGAAACTTAAACTTATAGAATCGATGAAGCTGATTCCGAATACAAATGTCGCAGTAACTGGTGACGGTGTAAATGATTCTCCTGCGTTAAAAGCCGCCGATGTAGGACTTGCTATGGGTTCAGGAACTGATATTGCCCGTGAGGTTGCTGATATGGTTATTAGTGATGATAATTACGTCACCATCATCGAAGCAATTAAGCAGGGACGTGTTATCTTTGCAAACTTAATAAAATTCGTCAGATACTTAATATCGTGCAACTTTGGAGAAGTGATTTTAATATCGCTGTGTGTCATCTTTAATACTCCCCTTGCGCTTGCTCCTATCCAACTGCTTTGGATAAATCTTATTACCGATGGTCTACCAGCTCTAGCCCTGGGTGTCGATCCACCTGAACGCAATGTAATGACCTTACCACCCAAAATGCAAAAGGAGCTTCTTCATAAACGGCGCTGGGGATTTATTATTGCTGAAGGATCTGTGATTGGAATATCAATTTTTCTCCTGTATTACTATGCTCTCCAACATGTTGAGCTTCTTGTAGCTCAAACTATCGCCTTTTGTACCCTTGCAGTCTCACAACTGGTACACGCCCTGAATAATAGAAGCACCAGGCTTTCTTTATTTCAAATTGGTTTTTTTACAAATAAAAGCTTAGTTCTTGCACTTATCATCTCATTTGTACTCCAAATATTTGCTGTTCAAACAGGTATAGGTAATGTGATTTTTAAGACTCGGGCACTTACTCCACTCCATTGGGCGGGAGTACTTGGCGTCTCTTTAATTCCATTTCTCTTTGTAGAAGCGAAAAAGCTTGGATTGAAGTGGTTTAAAATCTAAGAAGACTATTATTTACTACACAACCCCATATCAGCACTATTTATGACTCCGTCTGTGTTCAGATCAAACGTACTGTCATAGTTTGGGCTTCCTTTTATAGACCCCATATGTTTGGCTACGTCAGAACATGTTGCGCTTGATTTAGGTTTAGTCGGAACTACACTTATCGAGGCTGCTCCCGTAAGTGTAGGGGTAGCACTCCTAATAAGTGGGGCAGCTTTAGTTGGAGTAGGAAGACCACTAAGAGTAGCTGAGGTGGTAAATGTCCAAGGTAGCCCGTTATTATCATACTTTGAATCCCCTATTTTAATCGTAAAATAATACGTTGTAGCAGGGGTAAGAAGGTTAAGAATAATACTATGTGAAGTTCGATCAATATCAGAGGAAGAAAGTGTAAGGTTAGTTGGATTAACTCCATAGTCAATAATCGTTGTTGCAGGATTGGGTGTCGTAAAGGTAATTGTGGCTGAGTTGGCCGTGATTTGAGAGATCGAAACTGTTGATGAATCGAAATTACCCCCAGATGCCCGAGAAAGAAGATTCAACGCTCTTCCCCCAGCAAGAAGCGTTACTCCCAGTGATGCAATGAGTGCAATGACGATAAAAATTGCTTTTTTATTTATTTTACTTTGCATAGTTCACTCCGCAATATAAACCATTGACTACATTTTGAATACAAGTCCCACTAGTGTAAGAAGGATACCAGCTCCAACCGCTAGAAGTGTAACCTCAACTGATCCAGACCTCGGTAAAACAGATGGAGTAGGATTACTACTTGTGTTGGAAGTAATCGGCGTTGCGTTTGCAGGTCCCACAGTATAGGAACCTGTCACAAGACCAGAGCAGTTCACAACATCATCTGATGTACCACTTTTTATAATGTTCGTATCCGCTTTACTCCCCGCAGTACAGTCGAATGTAACTGGAGAAGATCCATTTGCTTTCCCTTTAAACGTAAGTGTCGCAATCGTACCTGACCCTGTCTTTGTACTCGTACTATCTGTCTCGAATGCGTTAATATAGTATTTATTCGTCGCACCAGATAATGGATTCGCAGCAAATGTCGTATAAAATCCCCCATTGGCAGTATTGGTCAAATCTAAAACATTGGAATCAAATGTGATCATCGCATCAGCGCCGCTTGTTTGTACACCATTTGTATTTATGTTAATTTTTACAGTAAATTCTTGTCCTACAGTCACTCCAATTTGGGTAGGATCCAGAGACAATGTTTGTGCAAACACAGTAGTAGGCGTAAAAAACACCGCAAGTATAAAAAATAAAACAATAAGGAAAATCTTTTGCATATCTACTCTTTTTATTGTGTCACTGAAATTTCTGTGTTTATCACTGATCCCAAAATCATATTACTTGTTCCATTTTCGATAACGGTTGAAAGACTTTTATCTCCTCTTTTGAATACAATTGTAATTGGAGTTTTACCGCTTTTCTTCGCTTTAAATGATAGCTCTGCAAACCGAATATCACTACTACTCACAGTAGGATGTGGTTCAAGTGTAATTCCAGTAAGGGATATTTTTCCTTTTGCAGCGGAAACTATCCTTTTTGGATACTGCGGAAAGGCAGTCGTTTTCAGTATAGATGCTTCAATAATTTGGGGATCATATGTGATAATAGCATCAGCTCCATCCAATGATTTACCATTTGCAGATATTACGACAGCAACAACAGTTTGCTCTCCCACCTTCAACGTAGACTTTTCAGCAACCACACTCATTTCTGCCTGATATGCGTGAGGGGTAATTGTGGGACCATGATTTTGTGTTTCATTGATCGTTGCATGCGTATTAGCCTGGTTGGTACCTTGAGTAAGAAATCGTGCCACCGCAGCAACTAACACAAAGATAACGGCAAATAAAACGGCTAAATACCACCTCTTCGTCACAATATGATCATGACCTCCTGGTGGGGGTGGTGGCGACTGAATGACAGGATCCATGTGCGCTATTTCAGCTTGCGGTGGCGGCGTCTGTATTATAGTTGGTTGTGGCATATCTGTATTCATAAAGCCTCCTTACTATTCATCATCCGGTCGAATAGATAATGTATGAGTTAATTGTCCCATATCTGAAGAATTAAGGACACCGTTATAATCGAGGTCTGCGATTGCAAGATCTTCCGCAGTCCTGGAACTACCTATAATACGATTCTTTACGAGTGACACGTCTGCGGCATTCACCACACAATTTTGTTTATCTTCGCTTTCAGGATCCGGAACGTCCCCAGCAATAAGAGGGTTCGACGACCAATCGAAGTTTTGTTCTGTCGGGGACCCTTTATGTAAAACCACATTATCTGCCATCTTATTATTTACATGCTTCGGCCCTTTCACTGAAATGGAGTAGTTTTTTCCATCTGCCATTTCTGAGAGTGGAATCCATCCTCCAGCTGCAACAGTTCCATTTTGTACTGCTACGCTTTTTCGAACAACAGAAAAGGATGTCCCAACCTTTGGACTGTATGTTCCATCACTTGCGGCACTCAAAGTAACTCCTTCCAAAAATACTTCACCAGTTCCAGGTTCCTGACAACTACCCAAAACTGCGCCGGGAGCTGCAGCATCTTGGAGATGCACCACTTTCATCCTCACATCTATATCGGGGTTTGCATCATTTCCATATACCTTCGTTTTGAACCGGATGTTTACTAGATTAGGATTTATAGTGGGTTCAACACCTGTGGGTGTAGGAGATGCATTGGGATCAGGAGTGATTGATGGATCCACTCCTCCACTTCCAATCGTAATAGAGAGACTTGCTTTTGATCCAATAGGTATATTGATAGCATTTTTCCCCGTTACACCTGTGGGTGTCGGCCCGCCAGTGACTGTGGGATTAGAGCCACCAGATGGTGTAGGAAATGTGGCTGCTGTAAAAATAAACTTATCAATCCCAATAAATGTCCCAGTCGATGAGGTTACTTTCTTATTGGGTACCACGACTCGCACTCTGTACGTATCCCCTTGGATTAAATTGTTAAATACGATCTCGTTGGTCGTATATCCCACAGTTGGAGAGTATAAACTTATTCTTTTTCTAATGTTTGTTTTTTTTGTAATATTGCGAAGGACAACTCGGACTTTTCCGGCATCTGGTGATTTACGCAAAATTACCTGTACACTTTTCCCTTTAAATGTAACACGGGAATTATTTTTCTTAACATTACTTTTTTTAAATGTTGTCGTCCCATCTGTGCCAGCTGACCATGTTCCCTTATATGCAATTCTAGGATCATTTTCCTGCAGTGTCGTTGGTTGCGTACCATTTACTGTTAAAACTGCTATCCCTGCTTCAAGCACATCTAACTCTTCATCTTCACTTATTTCCTCTTGTTCTGTGATACCATCCTCCTCTGGATCCTCTGTTGGGGTTATGAATGTGATTGTATTTTTCGCAAGAACAAACTTATCGAATCCTACATTCGTTGAAGCAGAGGCGGTATTTTTACCTCCTGTAACAACTACGCGTACTCGATATACCAACGATGGATTCAAGTCTTTATAGGTAATCGTCTCAAATGCATTATTTAGTTTATACAAATCAACTGTTTCAGAAACTACAACTGCTCCACCGATTTGTCGAATAATTACTTTTATTTTCCCTGCATTCTTACTTTTCCTAAGATCCAGCGATACAGTATCTGTACCGGTAAACTTCAATCGAACAGTGGAGTTGGTGGTGTTTGAGGTTGCATACGTCCCATCTCCTCCTGAAACTTCTTTCTGCCATGCTCCTTTGTATTTCACTTGAGCAGATGTATCCTGATAGGT
>CAZYQZ010000063.1:5895-7207 GCA_964649915.1 uncultured Gammaproteobacteria bacterium
TTTGCAGCAAGCGTTGCATCTTCTGCATCTGCGGCACTTTCCTCACTCAACTCATTTGCTGACAACGCTTCTAGAGCGTGTACTTCAGAGACAGAGAAGTGAAGAAGACGCAGCCATCCCGAACAACTCAAAATTATTATTAGAGCTGTAACGCATGCAGTATATAGTGTAATTTTTTTGGTCATAGCATTATTGAGTATCGGTTGGTTCAGGCGTAATCGTCGGTGTCACTGTGCCTGAGGGATTTACCGTCGGTGATATCGTACTTGTAGGCGATACTGTTGTGTTTGTTGGTGCAGGAGACCCAAGATTAATACCCACCACTTGCATAAGTGCCACTTTATTTATATCTGTTGACTCTTGTGGGTACTTTACAACGAGATCACCGTCTGTCTTGGCTTTAAACTTTATCGTTGCAAGCTGGATATTATTTCCCGATGCAAGCGCTGCAGCAATACTTCGAGAAACGAGAACAACACGAAGATAATTAAATTGACTATCATAGGGCTTATCAACTTGCGTAAGGATAACGTCAGTAAATGGCTTTCCATCACCTGCCGCAGCCTCAATGGTGGGTACACTTTCAACTAAATTTTTACTATATAGTATTCGAAAATCTACACCAGACACCCGAACATTCGGATCGGTTATATCAACAAGCGCATTTACACTAAACTCATCTCCCGCTTTAGGTGTCGTGTTAGAAGAAACTAATTTAAAGTTAGCTTGACCTGAAATAGTTGCTCGAGGACGAATATCTTGCAATTTCTGTGATAAGAAAATACCAACAGGAAGACTCACGACAAGAAGGGCGACAAACCCTAGTGAAATCATCTGCTGTTTGGTTAAGTGTTTTATAAAATTCATTGTAATTATTAGTCCCCTTCTTCATCAATTTCTGTATCAAAACCTGTAGCGCTCACTTTACCGAATCTTTCTGCGTTTCTTCTCCACAACTCAAAGTCTGTAAGATTGACTAGATATGAATTAGGATCGCTTTTATCCTCATCTCGGCATCTTCCATTCGCGTTATTCTTACCATTTGCACCTGGGATTGTATTAAATTGTCTTTTCCAAACATTAAAATCCTTTTTGGAGACCGTACCACTACAATTATAATCTCCTTTACTACGCTCTTTACCGGTATATGAAGAATTAACTTCCTTACAGGTCTTAGCACAAACATTTCCTGTAGGAAATGGTGTCAAAGTGGGAATTGCACCTCCACCACCTGAGCTTTCTGTACATATATCTGGACTTAGAATTCCGCCGGGTGCAGTACTATGAACTGCCGCATATACAGATCGACACG
>CAZYQZ010000064.1:0-7056 GCA_964649915.1 uncultured Gammaproteobacteria bacterium
CAAAAACTGAACTATCAAGCGTTGGTTGCCGAGCACTTTTTTCATCATTTTTTGCATCTCGCCATTTACTTTCATATTCTTTCTGTTCAGAAAACGGTAGTACATGTTGGACATCGCTATAACTGATGAATCCAAGTTTGTGACGTGAGTCTAAACTGCCTTTCCGATTATCACCCATAACAAAAAGACTATTTTTTGGAACTGTTACCGGATGACAATCTGATACCGTGTCGCCACCATATGTTGAACGTGCTGAGGCTGTGTATGGCTCAATAAGCATAGTACCGTTTCTATATAAAAATCCATCTCGCACTTCTATTGTATCGCCGGGTAGACCAATAATTCTCTTTACAAACCCTGCTTTTTCTCCATACTGTTGCATACTGATATCATCTGTTTTAGCATTTTCAAAATCAACAATATCCCCAAATTTTAAGGTATATCCAAAAAAATGCAGGCCAAGTAAATTCAAACCTGCTGGATAGCGACGCATTTTCGGCCATGCAACAGTTTCTTTAGAGCGCATGATGTCAGTTTTCCCCTCTCCTTTCGGAAAAGTTGGATACATGGAGCCAGTTCCTGAGATTAGTATTTCATCTTGAATCAGCCCAAGTTTCAAAAGAAAAACTCTTGAATTTGACGCAAGAGTAAAAACAAAAAGTGTAAAGAGAATAACGAAGATAATTCTCGATATTTTTCTAAGCATAAATATATCTTCACCCTATCACAGAACGAAGTTCAATACAAACGTTATAGACCTTGTCACAGCGTGATATACTTACCAAAATGATTCAGTCTTTCAAAAGATTACTACCAAGTATCTTACCTTTTATTATTGTCTTTTTCGCCTCATTTTATCAACCAAGTGATCCAGATCTGGGATGGTATCTTGGATACGGTAAATACTTTGACACACACCATACACTTTTAACAACAAACACTTTTTCTCAAATGATGCCAAACTACCATTGGACAAACCACTCTTGGCTTACCGACATTATTACCTATGAAATAATGAAATTTTCTGGTTTTTTTGGTCTTGCGATCTTTGGTTCTCTCATAGTTGTTTTTACTTTCTTTTTTTTCTCAAAAGCAGCGAAGCTTTCTTTATGGCAACAAACATTGATTTTTCCGATTCTTTTATTTTTTCAAGATTCAGTTAATTCTTCATCATTTAGAGCCCAATCATTAACCTATCTTTTCTTGGGAATACAATTTTATTTATTAAGAAAATACGAAGATTCACAAAAAAAATTAATTTTATTTTTTCTTCCCGCTATTTTTTTATTCTGGGTTAATATTCATGGTGGTTACAGCCTTGGACTTGTTACATATATTATATGGAGCATTGTATATATTGGTGAAAAGATAGTTAGAAAAAAATATGATAATACACACAACCAACTTTATACTGATCTTTTATTTTTTACTTTTCTTCTTCTTAGTATTTTCCTTGGCACTCTTATTAACCCATTTGGACTAAATATTTATAAGGAAATCGGTAACCATGTGTTTCAAAAATGGCAACCATACATCGCTGAATGGCAACCATTTCTCTTTTCTTCAAGAATTTTTTGGAACCACATCATAATGGGTATTTTGATTCTTATGGGATTTGTTTCTTTATTTTTTACAAATAAACTCACCCTCAAACTTCCGTATCTCGTTATCACAACCATCTTTTTCTTAACATCCTTCATGGCCAGAAGATATGCCTGGCCGCTATATTACATTTCTCTTCCTTTAATTGCACCAATCGCTAGTATACTCATGCCGCCAAGTAAAAAAGCACAGTCATCTACCATATGGGTAATATTACTAAGTACGAGCATTCTGGTTGGGATTCTTAAGTATCCCTTTTCTCAATATGGAGCTATGGATTGGAATAGTTACTGCGCAATCCGTGGATGCTCAGATAAGGCAGTCGAATACGTGCTCACACATAAGCTTACTGAGAAAATTTATACTGTCTATGATTGGGGCGGGTGGATTATTTGGAGACACCCAAAACTAAAACCAACCATTGATGGAAGAATGGTTTTATGGAGATATGAGAATGGGTATAGTGCTTTTGGAGAGTATTATCCCATCGAACAAAATTGGAAAGACATAGATAAGACAGCGTATACGACCGCCTTAGTAACTAAAAACAAACCTGTATTTGACCGACTAAACACACTTGTACGTGAAGGACGTTGGGATCTTGTGTATCAGGATGATTTCTCAGGAGTTTTTGTAAAAAAACCTCTTATTAATATAAAACCCTAAACTTAATTGTTTCTGGCATGTTTTTGAGTTCGGTTATCACTTCTTTTTGGTAAAATTTATTTACATCAGTAATAACATATCCAATATCTTCATTCGTTTTAAGATATTGTCCTTCGACATTAATCTTGTTTGTAGCAAGAGTTCCATTTATCTGCGCTAGAATCCCTGGAACATTCTTATGGATATGAATAAGTCTATGCATGTTCGTCAGTTGTGGGAGTTGAAGGTCAGGAAAATTGACAGAAAGTGTCGTGTTACCGGCATTAATAAATTGTAAAATTTTGTCAGTAACAAATCTCCCGATATTTTCCTGAGCTTCTAACGTATTTCCTCCAATATGTGGGGTAAGTATCACGTTTGATAAGCCTTGCAATGGTGAAATAAATTTTTCTTTATTACTTTTTGGTTCGGTGGGATAGACATCAACTCCCGCTCCCGCAACTATCCCGTCTTTAAGAGCAGAAACAAGCGCTTCTATATCAACGACAAATCCACGACTCGTGTTTATAAATAAAACTCCTCTTTTCATTTGACTAAATTCTTTTTTGCCAATAAAGTTTTTATTTACTCCTCTTCCATCAATGTGAACTGTAACGATATCAGATTGATGTAACAGTTCTTTAAGACTTTTACATTTTTTTGCGTTTCCCATCGCAAGTTTGTCGAGCATATCGTAAAAATAAACTTGCATACCAAGATTTTCAGCAAGAACGGATAACTGTGATCCAATATTTCCATATCCGATAATACCTAATTTCTTTCCACGTATTTCATGTGTCCCGCTTGAGGATTTATCCCAAATACCGTGTTGAATTTTCTCACTTTTCTCACAAACCTTCCTAGAGAGCATAATAATCTCACCTATTACAAGTTCAACAACACTCCTCGTATTGCTATATGGGGCATTAAAAACAGGAATCCCACATCGTGCAGACTCATTAAGATCAATTTGATTTACTCCGATACAATATGCCCCTATTGTAAGAAGTTTTTTTGCATTCGTTAAAACTGCTTTGGTAATTCTTGTTTGTGATCGTATTCCAAGAACGGAAACATCCGCAATCTTTTTTTCTAACTCGTCTGGTGTAAGTGCATGAGGATAGGATTCTACCTCATACCCTTCTTTCTTATAGGTCTCAATCGCAATGGGATTTACGTTTTCTAAAAGCAGAATCTTCATTCTATGTTTAGGATAAGAATACGCACGAGGTAAATCCATGATATATAAAAATTCATCAAAATTTGGAAGCGTGTGATCAGCCTTCTGCGCAATTTTATCCCGTTTAATATTTTCACAAAATACAAAAAACTTATCAGCTAAACCGGCTTTCTTTACTTCATAATCAGTATATCCATCTCCAATTATATACTTCTTACCTTTAAGATTTAGTTTTTTTATCTGCAGAACTTTTCCTCCGGTTTTTGAAAGAATATTCGTATCATCAAAACCAATAATTTGGTTTTTCTTATTAAATCTAAAAGTATTTGCAAGAATATGGTTTGAGGGAATACCATACGGAATAAACAATGGATCAATATATTCTTTAAATCCCCCAGAAATTATATAAATATTCTCTTTATTCTTTTTAAAAAACTCTTTATTGCGAACGATTGAAGCGGTAATATTTTTTTTCAAAACCTTAACTAAAGTCTGGACGTTATCACGTGTTGCCTGAAACAGTCGAAATCGTTCAATAAGTGACTGTTCGTATGACATGCTACCATCCATACCTCTCTTAGTAAGAATACTAAGCTTTTTTAGAATCGCCTGCTTATCTCTTACATTCTCAAGCGCGATTGAAGCAAGAGTCTCCAGCGACTCAACTTGCACGAACGTACTGTCAAAATCTATAAGAAAGTAAATATTATCAACCATATAATTAATAGTTGGATGGATTATAGAGAAGGAAATTACTGAATGCAAATATACGTAATACTACAAAGAAGAGAGATTCTTATCGTACTTGAGGATAATGACATTTCTTCCACTTTTTTCCACTTCCACACCAGCAGGGATCATTACGTCCAAGCTTCTTTTTATCATCATCACGTTGAGCAGACTTTGGACTATTTTGCTGTTGAAGGTCCTTTTCTGCACGTTTTTGAATTGGTGTTTGTTGTTCTTTTTGCATAGCTTTTATTTGATCTGGAGCTAGTTGAACCTGAACTTTAAATATTCTCTGGGTGATCTCGTAATCAATTCCCGCAACTAATCGTTCAAACATAGAAAACGCCTCATTTTTATACTCGACGAGTGGGTCACGTTGACCATACCCACGAAGACCAATACCTTCTCGAAGGTCATCGATACTATCTAAGTGATCCATCCAGAGATTATCAACAACTGATAGTGTAACCCATCTCTCTACCTGTCTCATAACCTCGGTTGTCACTTGTTTTTCTCTCATATCGTAAGTGTCATTGATTAATTTTGTCAGAAAATTCTTAGCCTCTTCACTATTTTTAAACTGGGATAGTTGGATAACAAGTTGTTTCTGTGATTGAGGATCATACGGAATCATAGAAGTAAATTCTGCAATAATTTTCTCTCGATCATCATTAGTCATCATGTCGGTTGCATGCATTCCGATAATCGTATTAATTCGAGATTGAAGCTTTTCAAGAATGAGGGTTTTTAAATCCTGTCCCTCTAGAGCATGTTTACGAAGTTTATAAATAATTTCCCTTTGTTTATTTAATACGTCATCATAATCAACCAAATGTTTTCGAGTATCAAAGTGGAATCCCTCAACTTTTACCTGTGCTTGCTCTATAGCGCGTGAAACCATTGAATGTTCAAGTGGCACGTCTTCAGGTAGCTTAAAAACAGTCATAAGTTTAGCAACTTGATCTCCACCAAAAAGTCGCATGAGATCGTCATCCAGTCCAACATAAAATCGAGAGGCTCCAGGATCTCCTTGTCGTCCTGATCTCCCTCGAAGCTGATTATCGATTCTTCGTGATTCATGTCGATCCGTTCCAATGACGCATAGTCCGCCAAGCGCAACCACCTCATCATGTTCCTTTTCCCATTTTTTATACGCTTCCTTATATAGCTTCTCTTCCATTTCATCTTTCTCTGGTTTTTTACCTCCAAGAATAATATCGACACCTCTTCCTGCCATGTTGGTAGCTACTGTGACAGCGCCCTTTTTCCCCGCATCAGCAATGATCGAAGCTTCCTTTTCATGGTTTTTCGCATTTAATATCTGATGGGGAATTCCCGATCGTTTTAAAAGAGCTGAAAGATACTCGTTTTTTTCTATCGATGTTGTTCCAACTAAAACTGGTTGTCCCCTTTTGTGATACTGCTCTATATCTTTTACAACCGCGTCGAACTTTGCTTTGGCTGTTTTGTACACCATATCAGCATGGTCAATTCTTTTCATAGCTCTGTATGTCGGTATTACTACAACATCTAAATTGTATATTTTGTGAAACTCTTCAGCTTCTGTTGCTGCCGTACCAGTCATACCTGCAAGTTTTTCATACATACGGAAATAATTTTGTAGAGAAACGGTTGCAAGAGTCCGTGATTCTTGTTGAATAGGTACCCCTTCCTTCGCTTCTATCGCTTGATGTAATCCTTCCGAAAATCTCCTTCCCTGAAGCATACGTCCCGTAAACTCGTCTACGATTACAACTTGTCCATCTTTCACAACATATTCTTTATCTTTATGAAAAAGTGTTGCGGCTTTCAGAGACGCTTCTAAGTGATGCACGGTTGCAAAATCTTTTTCATATAAATTCTCAACATTCATCATCTTCTCTACAGCTATAATTCCATCTTCAGTTAAATGCGCGGTGTGAAGCTTTTCATCAACTACATAGTGTGACGGTTCTTTCACCACTCGATCTATAATCTTGGCATATTCATAGTACCGTTGTGTTGGTTCATTATCTGGTGCAGAAATAATATGTGGTGTTCTCGCCTCATCGATAAGTACCGAATCGACCTCATCAACAACAGCATAATGAAAACCACGTTGTGTCATTTGAGAAATATCCGAAACCATATTATCGCGAAGATAATCAAACCCAAATTCCGAGTTAATTCCATATGTAACATCCGCTTTGTATGCTTCTTTTCTCGTAATTGGCTTTAAATGTTTTAGTCTCCAATCGTTTGCTGATTTATCTTCATACTGGGGGTCATATAAAAATGATTGATCATGAATGATAGCTGCAATTGAAACTCCCAGTAAATGGAAAATGGGGCCCATCCATCCTGCATCACGACGCGCAAGATAATCGTTTACGGTAACAAGATGAACTCCTTTTCCTGTAAGGGAATTAAGATAGAGCGCGGGAATTGATGATAAGGTTTTTCCTTCTCCTGTTTTCTGTTCTGCAACAGAATGTCTATGAAGTGCTATTGCAGCTATAAGCTGTACATCATAGTGTCTTTCTCCTATCGTCCGAAAGGCCGCTTCACGAACCAATGCGTACGCTTCAGGGAGTATGTCATCAAGAGTTTCTCCGTGGGATAGTCTATTTTTATATTCTGCTGTTTTTTTAGCAAAATCTGCTTTTTTTAGTTTCTGCATTTGCCCTTCATGCGAATTTATCGCATCAACAATAGGACGAGTTTTAAGTAGTTCTTTCGCGTTAGAATCGAAGAATTTAGATATGAGTTTAAACATAGGAAAACAGCCTCTTATTCTATCACCTTTTTCTCTTAATAACTATATCTTACTCTGAACAAATCAGTAATAAATTTACTAGAGGTCTTTCTGTCGCAACATTGGAAAATATACTTTTTACCTTATGTATAAAAATTTCTTGTTT
>CAZYQZ010000065.1:0-6984 GCA_964649915.1 uncultured Gammaproteobacteria bacterium
GGCAGCTTTTAGGGTTGTCCGGTGCCCAACTATTTGGTGGTTCTCGCAATCAGCGCAAGTCTTCTCAAGTTCTTCGTCTCGATGAGTTGACGGTTCAGCGAATTGCCGTCGCCACCGCAAATGAGATGGAAAGACGGATAAAGCGTCGAATCAAAAGTTGGGTTGGAATCGTAATCCGGTTGTCCTTGATCGGACTGTTGGCATGGATCATGTTCAACAATCTGATCTTGCTTATTCCGATTGGACTCCTACTACTCGTGGAGACTCTTTTGGGGTTTTTGTTCCCGCTCAGTCACAAGCATGTTCTCGATGTATACAATATGTCGGGATTCAAACTGGCTGGAACGATCAGTCTCGCAATTGGAACTGAAATAAGAGGAGTCTATGATAAGTGGTTGGAGAATTTCCTTACGGAACATCCACCATTCGCCAAGACTTTGGACGAGTTCCATGAAATCCGAGATGGAGTAGAGATTGTTGTTTTTCTAATCTTTCTCTACCTCGCTCAATATGTATGGGCATTCTTCTTTCCCAAAGAGGAACAATACTTGGATCAAGTGGAAGAGTTGGGACGGGAGTTCGGCGAATGGGGTACAGAGATCGATGGTGGGTTCAGTGGTACCCAGACGCGCCGACGCTTCGACGGCTGGGTGAAAAGGCAAGCCGCCAAAAGTTGGCGCAGGGTGGGATTTGAGTTGTTCCTCTGGCTCATCAGAGCTGTTGCCTGGATTCTAATATCCCTGTGGGAACTAGGCGGCGTGATAATAGGATGGGTGGAGGGGAAAGTAAATCAAGTCAGTTATTGGTTAGAACGGAGGGCAGAAAAACATCCCAAACGGAAGTGGGTTTTTACCACAGTCTCTTATCTCACCCGAGGGGCATTTTGGCTGATAGTCATCCCACTTCTCACGGGAGCTTTCGTGGTCTTATGCGCTGGGATACTCGTTATAGTCCTTTCATATTTGGCGATTTTCATCGCCGAATATGTGTGGGCGTTCTTCCGCCCTCGAAAGGCGGGGTTTATGTTCAAAATGGAGGTATTGAAGATCCCTACACTCGAGTCTACTCTGCTAGAGGGATTCTATAGAGGGACCAGGCGTCGTGTTCAGCGGTTTGATCCGTGGATCGGGAATCAGCGCGAGAAGGGATGGCGTAAGATTCTGTCCAATTTCGGAGACTGGATTCTCCGGCAATTGGTAGAGGCGTTTAAGAACAATCCACCACCCGGATCGTTCTAAAAGGTTAAATAGAGAGGGGGACAGTATTGTTCCCCTCAAGGAGGTAACACTCGTGTGTTACTGCTGCAATCATTCTTGCATTTTTCTCACACTCACCCCAATCACAATCGTTTTCCAGATGTGAAGCTATTCACGTTTGAAATACATTGTGATTGGGGATATTGTCATCACGAAACCCGCTTCAGTTGGTGTATGCACCGATCTATAAGCGGGTTTTTAGTGGAGAAAATGATCTTACATTGACACGTAGGATCAGATATGGTTTCCTAGAATGTAGTATGAGTTTTCTTCGTGGTAACAAAAAAATAATTTTTCTTTCCCTTGTTATATTCTTTTTCTTTCAAGTTGGTACAGCGCATGCGCAGTTTTTCCGCATTCAGACAGAGAAAACTCCACTTCAGGTACAAACAGAAATTATACCCACACCTACACTCACAAAGCAGCAGCGCCAGTGTGAGAAAAGACAGGTGAAAAACAAAAAGGTAATTAAGGTAGGAGCGCAGTCTATCCCAGCAATGAAAAAGAAGGTCGATGGATTCAAGTCTGAATTTGATAAGAAAATCGACAATCTCGAAAAAGTAAAATGTGACGTACGTCAGCTTCGCAAAGATCAACAAACACTTAACAGATTGTATGATGATTTGTATAAACAATGGGAGAAACCATACAGTGCATATGTGAGTGGTTTGAAAGAAGGACAAAAAGTATCATGTCAGACTGACTCGGCAGTATTCGTCGCTGTATATAAAAGTGCGGGCAATAATCTGACAGAAGCAAGTAAATCAATGGAGAAGAACCAGAAGAGAATTTCAGAGTTTATGAAAAAAACGATCACCCCGCATCTTGGTGCAGTTATTTGTGAATAACCTATTTTATATTTTGTATCGTTGATTGAGTCATTTGGTTCATCATTTGCATCAACTGTGCGACTAGCTGAACTAATTCCTGTTGTTTCTGCATCTCTTGTTGTGCCTCCACGCGCGCTTTTACTTGTGGGTCTGAAATAGTGTTTGGATCTGGATATGGATTATTATTCACTTGCTCTTTTCCTGGTAAATTATCAAGACAGCCCCCGCTAGGTAAACTGTTATGACACGGTTTTGATGTGGGAGCGTTTGGGTCACGATTTGTTGGTGCTGGACTATTATTTTTCTCATCTTGATCGTGCGTATCCTCTGGTGGCTCTGTGGGATTGGGGATATCAAGCACGTCGGCTGTATCATTTACGGCTTGGTCAAGTTTTGGATCTAATGCATCGTCCGGCTCATCTGGAGTTGTATTGCTTGTGCCACCTCCAGTTCCATCATCTTGTACCATCGCGCGTGATCTTTCACTGTAGTGAGAAACATATACTGATACCGCAGAGAACATAAGAATAAGGGCGATAGAGAAAAATGCGATTGTTACAAGTAGATGCTTACTGTGCACGTGAGAAGATGTAAGACGTTTTCCCATACATATACTATCGGAAATCAGCTTTCTCTTGTCAAGCTGGTGATGGGGTAGGCTGGGGAACTGGTTGAGGGAAATCTGATTGTTTTTCTTGAGGAGTTGCGATATGGAGAACCCCAAGAAGTCCTTTATCTGCCAATTCTGTCTTTATAGTAGTTTTAAATTTATCAAATACATTTCTATCTCTCTCAGTCCATTGACTAGACTCAAAATCCTCTGCAAGCAAGACTGTAGATCGTTTACCATAATGACCGCGAGACCAATCAAGATTTCTCTTTAGCATGTCTAGGAAAAGTTCTCGAACCTCAGAAAACTGAATATTTTCGTTTGAACTTTTGATATCTACACCATTTTTACGAGCGTCTTGTAAGATGAGCTCTGGCCTGTCTGGAAGTTTCATTCCAATTCTTTTTGATAATTGAATTAATAATTCCACTTCTTTTCGTACCACTGGTTCAGGGGTAAGTGGTGCTGGGTCGATATCTTTTATAAGTTCTGAGGGAAGTGTAACAGGATTGGTTCGTAACGCTTTCGAAGTGAGGTCAGTTGCTGCCTCGGCAGCAAATAGTGGCGTGTCCAAATTTTTGTAACTTGCTGTAAAAACGTTAATATTTCTAGAATTATGTGCTTGAGAAAGTAAGGACAATTCACTTCTTGTTAATTCGTTCCAATATGGACCATTTTCTGAAAAAGCAGCGTCTCTATATTTGGTTAACACAGATTTGACATCATGACTTAATTCAGCATCTTCTGATTTTGTTATATGGTGACTTAAGAATACTGTTTCTTTTTCAGTGGATGGAATTTGTGACTCTGCGGGAGGTAAGAATTGATTTTTATTAATAAGAGGAAGCATTCCTATTTGGAGGCTTACTCCTTGTAGCTTATCAACTACTTGTTGAAAGAGGTTGGCACCTGGTTGTTCCTGATTTGCTTCCATATTACGAAAATACCATACTTTGTTTGACAGATACAGTGATTGGTGATTAGAATAGTCTTAATGAAGAAATTTTCTGCCTTGATCTTCGGTTTCGTTTTCCTATTTCAGTCTCTCTCTCCTGTATTTGCACAAAGCCTCTTGAGTCCCACACCAGCCAGTACGAATACGATGTATACCGAGCCAGGTAGTCAAGGAAGCACAGATGCGGTAGATGAGCCGACAGATCCAGCGATTAGAATAAATCCACCTGGAAAACCACAAATCATTGATCAGACGACGACTAATTTCCTTGGACAGGACCACAGTTATACAGTCACTATGCGCGGAAACGGTGAGGCTGTTGTGAACCTGCGAGTAATTCTCTCCAATACGTTTGATCTCCCTCTCTCTACAGTGAATTTGCGTGTGCCCAGAGTAGATCCGAAAGACATCATCGTCTACCAGGTTATTCGCGAACCTTATTGTATCCGCTATCAACCATATATAAAAGGACAAACAACTCAGATCTGTGCACAATACTCTGAGGCAGATTTTTCTCAGTATTACTACGGCGGGGGAAATAAGTATCAGAAAGCAAGTTACGAAATGAAAGGTGATACTATAGCGGTCACTCTCCCAAGGCCTATAAAAAGTAACGGGCAAGGGTCATTCATTCTGTACTATAGGGCTCTAGGATATGCGAAGAAGAATGCTGTTGGTGCATACGATTTTTCCTTTGAAACGATCAAGGTAGAAGATAAGATACGGCAGCTTCAAGTTGCCGTAGATACAGATTCAGATTTATATCTGAAAGGCGCTAAAGGGAATATAAACTATCGCCAAACTCTTGAGATGGCAGATCTGAAGATGGCCGCGCCATCATCCACATCCTTTTCTAACGGACAATTCGATTCCTACTATCAACAGATCGGACAAGGATCGCTTGTGAAGACTGCCTCCAACTTACAATCATTGGAATCATATACGGTAAAAGGAACCTATGCAGATGCGAAGTGGAAACTCTACGCAGGACAGATCCTTATTGGTTTAGGCGTGTGTATTCTTGGATTTCTTATATTACTGCTCATAGTGAAACTTGTACTTCGGATGATTCACAGAAACCAATCGAATGACCCGTCTAGTCATACTGGAGTAAATACTACCGGTATGAAGCTACTGACTGTCGTTGGTCTCGGATTTGTGAGTAGTTTTGTTATAGTTCTATATACTGTTTCGATCTACGCGCTGCTTTCAAGTACACAGTCATACTCGTATATATCTTCAAATTTCTTACCTCTTCTTCTTATTCTTCTTGCTGTCACATCACTTGGGATATATGCATTATTATTATTTGCCCCGGCTCTATTTATTGGGCTAAAAAAGGGATGGGGAATGGGAGTGTGGGTCTTCGTCAGTACGATACTGTGGCTTCTTTCATTCCTGGTTGTTATATTCATCGTATTTTCGCTTTTTTTCAGTAATTCGTATGATGACGGTTCCACGCCTGTCATGGAGCGTCCCCTTATGATGCAGTCAGCTCCAGCTGCAGGTCTGGATGATTCTGTAGACTTAGAGTAGTTTATTCTTCAATGATTTTTCAATATATAAGTTAAGAAAGTACTTTTCTCATGGAAAAAAAAGAAGGGGTCCGGCAACATACTGCGCGATTGTATGTGAGCCGGACCCCGGCTCTTAAAAGAGCTCTAATAAATCGAAAAGATTGCGAACGAACAAATCTGGTCTGATGCTTTTCAGGGCATACCAGTTTGCTCCGGCGTCTTTGAATGCCTGTTCGTGATCTTCAAACGTAAACCCAACCACGATTGTTAGAGGATTTAGTTGTTTGATTTGCTTTGCGCAATCAGGTCCGTTAAAGGAACCGCGAATATCACCCACGATAACCAGTTGATATCCCTGGGTAAAGGAGGGAGATGCGACCAACTCTTCACAGGTAGGAAATGTGTCAACCCGGAACCTTCCCGGGATAATTCCCTCCAACCTGGAGATGAGATTGCCTGAAAGTGAGGTCCCTACGATGCTGGAATTCTCGACGATCGCAATTTTTATCGAGGGGGGTGGGGGCGCAGCGAGCGCAACCTTAACCGTTGTGGGTCGAGGTTTTGCACTAGCAGTATCCATCGCCCATTCTTGAACGAACGCTTCTTCTCGTGTTATTGCGGTCATATTGTTATAGCTGGATAGTATTGTCGGAATTTGTTGAGAAACTGTAACCGCCAAAACTAGCAGGAAGAGACCGGCAAATAAAAACCAACTGATTGGTCTACGAACCAGAGTCATGGTGCTCCTTGGAAGATAAGCTCAGAGTCGCGCACCCTGAGATTGTGAATGTGCTCCGCTTCGTCCAGCAGCGACGATGTATTTCTACATGTACTGGAAAGCGGTATGACCGTAGAGTATATCATATCGATTCAAATAATCAATCCTATAGTATTTGATATTTCCTATAATTTCTGATATACTACCGGCCTAACTCACAGCTGTGAGTTTTTCGTGCGTATAGATTCTGTTTTACATTTGCGAAGCAGAAATATGTACCACGAAGCACATTTAAATTGCGAGGATTTTTCTATCGTTCTTTCTCGTTTGGATATCGTTGGGAGAAGTATGGAGAGACCAGAGAATGACAATGAGTCATTAAAATTCACTCTCCATTCAATCTCCCGGCGATTTTTTCCTTGCGAGGAAGGAAACTATAGCTGGAAAAATGTATGTATAAGCTATATTCAATTGTCGCGCTATTATTGGCGGCAATTCTGATGGCGTGTGGTAGTCAATTACCGTCACCTACACTCCCACCGGTACCTGCACCGATTCAAACGCAGGTGGAAGAAGAGTTTGAAACTATAGACGCTTCAACTGCTGTAGCCATTTTGGGACAGCAGCAACACGCTGAAGCTCCAAAACGGATTTGTATGACTAAAGACCGTCAAGTTATACAGATAAAGGGGGAACTCAAATGTTTTGATTTTCAGGCGTTTGAGTGTGATGGATCGCCAAACGGCGTTCCGCCGGTAGCGTGCGAGGTTGTGGTGACTGCCACTTCTGCGCCTTCACCAGCACCCGTACCGCCGCCTGCAGTATCAAAAGCGATTCTTTTGCCGCCACCCCCGGCAGGATGTCAGGTTCTGGGAGGGGTACCCGCAGGGACCGAATGGATTTTTGCAGTCCCTGAAAATTCTCTTTTCGTTGGTGCAGTTTCTGCCGGCGAATCTGGGGAGGGTCAGGTCAGTTTTATGACTTACCAACCCGGGGAAAAGGAAGTTCGGGGATCTGGATTCTGGCTCGCAGCATACGCGTGTCAGGATCAAAAAAGTGCCGTTATGGCTGAGACGGTGCTGAAAGAAGTTCTTCAGC
>CAZYQZ010000066.1:0-6915 GCA_964649915.1 uncultured Gammaproteobacteria bacterium
ATTTTCTTGCAGAGTAAGAAGAAGTTGTTTTCCTATTCCTTTCCTTCTGTGTTCCGTATGAACAACGATAGAACTAATTTCATATACTCCTTCTTTCGAGTTTTCATCTTTCCATTGAGTTCTATACGCACCCCATCCAACTAATTTGCCCCTCTCATACGCGCCAAAGGCTTTACAGGTAGTGGAATTATCAAATATAAAATTAAGTGCTTCTTCGTTGTATTTGGAATAGAATGGTTTTTCTGGAGCGTTATCTTTTTCTAATTCGAGTATTTCTCTAACACTTTCCCGTGTTAATTCTTTTATGTCCATATATAAACAATGTTTAGTGGGCACTGAAGGGCTCGAATACTGAAGAACTAAACTCCAGTTCTTCAGCATAAACCTTCGGTTCGAGCTATGGTGGGCACTGAGGGGCTCGAACCCCCGACATTTGCGATGTAAACGCAACGCTCTACCAACTGAGCTAAGTGCCCTTCGTCATTTCATTCCTCAGGGTAAACCTCTTATATACCGTGAGGTACCCTCACATTATGAGTTAATTGTACTGTACTGGAGCCCACCGTTGCAACTGTGTATCATGCTTGGTAAAATTAAGGAAGTTATATATTGCGAGGTCGTCTAATGGTAGGACAGCAGCCTTTGGAGCTGTTTATTCTTGGTTCGACTCCAAGCCTCGCAGCACATGAAAAATCAAACCCCCAAAGTTAGTATTGATATTTTAATACTCAAAGAGAATAAAGTCCTTTTAGGATTATTTACTAAAAAATGGTTATATAAAGGCAAGCAGGTTTACGGAGTTCCAGGATGGGACATCCAATTTAATGAAAAGATTGGAGATACGGTAAAACGTAATATTCAGGAAGACATTGGATGCATTCTTAAAGACTATAAAATTATCTCTGTTAATGCTAATTATGCTTTTGATAACCATTATATAGGCATCGGAGTTCTTGCTGAAATAGATGGCGAACCGCAGATAACTCAACCTGAAGATTGGGAAAAGTGGGAATGGGTTGATATTCACAAACTTCCTGACAATCTCTTCCCTGCAGCAGAAAATCTTATTCGATCTTATTTGGAAAATCGTATTACAGTTTCCGAATAACTGTTAAAGTAGAGAGAATCTCCAAAACAGATATTACTTTTAAAAAGAAATTATTATCTGCAAGCTATAGCACTGTACATTTCTTCCCAGTATGAAGAGGGGATTCTCTCAAGTAACTCCACAGTCTTAAATCCCACATCTTTTGCTATTTTTTTAAATGTCGGAAAAGATAACGGGTAGGGGACCCACTGATTTCCTGTATCTATGCTGTATTCTACCAATATTATTCTTCCTTTTGGTTTAAGACATTTTTGAATTTGAGTTAAAAAACCGACATGATCTTGTACATAGTGAAGAGAGTTCGCCATTAAGAGTCCATCAAGCTTTGGTAGTTGAAGATCTCCAGTAAAATCCTGCTCAATATACTGGATGTGTGAGTGTGGAAACTGTTTTTCAAACGCTTCTTTTTGCCGTTTCAGTCTTTCCCTATCTTTATCTACCGAGTAGATTTTACTCTCAGGTCCAGCAAGATCCCGTAGTGCAAGGGTGAATGCACCATCTCCCGATCCTAAATCTGCCCACACCCCTCCTTTCGTCGAAATCCCTTTCTTTATTAGATGTACATGCTCATTATGATTCATAGTCAGTATGATACGAAATTGTAGTTTCTAAGACAACAAATTCCTCTGGTATACTATACGTATGAAAATTGCTGTAATCCTGGGTAGCGTTCGTGAAATACGAAGGGGTGGAAGGGTACTGAAGTGGCTTATCACTCAACTTGGTCAATTTACAGATATAGAGTTTGAACTCCTTGATCTTCGAGACTATCCACTACCATTCTATGACGAGGCAAACTCCCCAGAAGGCCTGAGGGGAAACTACACGAATAGAATTGCTAAACAGTGGGCTAGCAAGATTGGAGCCTCGGACGGCTTTATCATTATCACCCCAGAATACAATCACGGTGCTCCCGCAGTTTTAAAAAATGCACTTGATTGGGTCTATTATGAGTGGAATAAGAAGCCAGTAGCGTTTGTAAGCTATTCTACCAATGCGGCTGGTGGTATCCGTGCAGTTCAACAACTTCGAGAAAACTGTATAGAACTCCAATTGGCACCCACCCATACCGCAGTCCACATTACATATATACTGGATACACTGGATGAAAATGGAAATGTGCTAAAAGGACATTTTAACGAACGGCTAGTAGGTCTTATAGAGGAATTACTCTGGTGGACACGGGCACTTAAAAACGCACGCGATATCTCAACGCCTATATAACTCATTCCACTCAAGTACTTATTGCGGAGTATATTTTTCCTCTTGCAAAGGATTTTTTTTATCTGCTATCATAGATACCTATGACAGATACAACACCACCCACCACCACAGAAGCAGGCAGCAATGCTGCAGAAATTCTTCTTAATCTTGAAAATTTGATCAAAAATCATATTACCTCAATTGATAAGTTAAAAGAGGAGACAAAAAAACACTCTCAGATGCTCACAGATATTTTTGAGAATGATGCTACGTATAAGGAACACAGTAATAAAGTGAAAGATGCCAATAAGATCAGGCTGAACACCCGAGCACAGCTTATGAAGCAATCAAGCGCGATGGCACTTTCAGAAAAGGTAAAGACGATGAAATCAGATCTGAAAGAACTAGAAGTTGCTCTTTCTGATTACCTTCAGGAATTTGCACGACAATCAGGAACAACTCAGATTGAGGGAAACGATGGGGAAGTACGTGAGATCGTCTATACCGCAAAACTTATTAAACTCGCATCTCGCGAGGGTAATAAGAAAAGGTAAAATTATTTCTTCACTTCAATCTTCACTTCAGCTCCAGGGTGTGGTTTTCCGAAAAGTATATTTGCGGAGATATATGGAAGCGTGAACAGTGTCGCAAGCTCCATGTAATGATTTCCTTGCTCTCCGCTGCTACCTGCATAGAATGCGAGCTGACCTGGCTCATGGTTCGTCAAATGTGCGCTATATATCGCCTCTTTCCTATACTCATGAAGCGTAATCACTATTCTTGTTTCGTATGGAATATGTTTCCAGTCTGATTCTTTCCATGTCGTCTTGAGGTTTCCGAAACTATCTACATGACCTACAAATTTCGTTTTCATGTCAGGAATTTCTGAGAGATTAACTTTTCTGTATTGCTTTTCCAATTCTTTTTCTGTGTTTTTCATCAGCAGTGCAATTACCTTCGGAAACAGATCTCGTGAACGAAACTGACTTCCTTCTTCCACACCCTGATAGGCGTATGCCTTTTTGATGCGGGGTTTAATGAGTGAGAAACAAAATGATTTATTTGGCCCACACACTGTCAGACCAGACTTAAGCTTGATTACCAGAAAGTCTGCACCTCTGGCTACAGATTGCGCTGCGGTCTTTGCGTTTCGCGGGTCTGTATTCACAAATATTACGTGTTCAGTTGGTTTCCCTAACCGCTCTTCACTCAGAGCTATCTGATCTAGCATAAACGCAGTGTGGTAGATATTGAAAAACTGAGGATATGCGAAATGCACTCCTGCATACACATCTGAAGGAAGGAGTCCTCTCATAGCACTTCGAAACTCTTGTTGATTGAGGGTATCGTCTGCCCAGTCGGCAATTACAGTTAATGATTTCATAGATTGTTAGTATACCAAATTGAGAAACACGGTCAATATTGTGTTACGTGAGCACAATTGGTATTATAGATGGTTAGAAACCGAGCACACACTCGGTTTGTGATTTTCGGAGTGTAGTTCACCGGTAGAACGCTCGCTTTGGGAGCGAGAGGCATAGGGTCCAATTCCCTACACTCCGACCAAATTTTGGGGTATGTTCGAAAATACGGTTGTTGCAAATTTTTCAGTGGACTAGGGTTTTCCCCATGCGCATAGCACGAAATACCATTCTTTTTTTTCTCCTTCCCATTGCCTTAATTGCAGGCATATTTTTTTCACACAAGAAAGCCACCACACCTGCACTTTCTACTGCTTACCTTTCCATTCATGAAAAACAACTTCAGGTGGAAGTTGCAGACACAGATATGAGTCGAGAACATGGATTATCTGATAGAAATAATCTAGGAGATGATCGGGGCATGATCTTCCTATTCTCCCAAAAGGGAAATTATGGTTTCTGGATGAAAGATATGCGCTTTCCTCTAGATCTTGTGTGGATTGATGATCTGAAAGTAGTAGGACTCGTATCTGATGCTGCCCCAGAAGGATCCGCGCCAAAAAACGTCTACTACCCTCCACATCCGGTTGACACCGTGCTTGAACTGAAGGCTGGTGGTATTGAGAAATATAATTTCACAGTAGGGGATACTGTCATGCTTGATCACCAGTGCGGAAATTCTCCTTTGTGTAAGAAATGAGCTGGTAAAGTAAACGATCCGTATGTCTGAATATCTCACGAAATCCTACGAAGCAAGCGATGTTTTCTATAATGCGAAGTAGGATAAAACGTGATAAAATATCCTCTACATCATGGGGTACTACGAACAACAGTTTCAAGGTCAGGATACGCGGTATAAGGCATGGCAATTTGTAAAAGGAGTACTGATACAATTTTGGAGGTATTTTAGTGATATACTTTTTCAAGGATTGCGCTTCATTGTAGACATGTTTCGAGGACTACGAAGCGGGGGTTAAACAATATTTTGCGGGTGTAATAGCCTCCAGGCTACTCACCGACGAGGTGAGTTCAATGGTAGTCGCCTCTTCGGCGACCCGCCGATGAGGCGGGAATAAAAATGTTTTATACCTATATACTAAAGCAACAGACTCTATGTTGGAAGTACAAGCGATCTAAAACAAAGAATCAAAGATCATAACAATGGAATTGGGAGTACATTTACAAGTAAAAATAAACCCTTTATATTAGTATTTTACGAGGCTTTCTTATCAAAAAGTGACGCAATAAAACAAGAAAAGTTTTACAAGACTGGATACGGTAGGGAAGTACTAAAAGGCAAAATTGTAAATAGTTTACATAGTATCACGCGGGTGTAATTCAATGGTAGAATACGAGTTTTCCAAACTCGGTACGGCGGTCCGATTCCGCTCACCCGCTCCAAACAACTTACTCTTACCTCTAGGTATAATTGCCCCAAACTACAACATCACTATAGAATATAATCGATTTTGATTATCATATTTCCGATACATAGAGTAGAAATGTCAAAAACTACAATTACTCAACCCGAAGGGGAATGTGTGATTAGACCACTAAGAGGGATACGTCTTCAAACTCAGATTGACCAAGTGATAAAAAAGGGTGTTCGAAAAGTAGTTCTACAGGGAACCTTTACTTCAGGAAGAGGTAATCAATTTAGCTTACTTACAATATCTCAGGATATAGAGATACTCGGAAAAGGAAAAGCTATCCTCGATGGGGAGGACCGTCTAACCCATCTGTTATTCATTGCCGATAACGTGAAACTAAAGGTGAAGGGTGTTCGCTTCAGGAGAGGGAATACTTACGATAAAAACTCTCAAACTTCTTTAGAAAATCATCCAGGAACACGGTTGAATATTTTTCGCTATCTAGACGGTGGAGCCATTTCTATGGGTAAGGGTTCTGAGATAGTGTTAGAAAACTGTGATTTCGATAATAATCATTCTGCTATCTGTGGTGGAGCAATTTCTAATCTGGGAGGATATCTCTATGTCAGAAATTGCACGTTTCAAAACAATACGTGTGGTGACACAGGAGCAGCAATAGACAATTTAGCCTCCGGCTGTATCACAGTCATTGAAAATTGTACGTTTATACATAATCGAGCAAATAAGTCCGGCGCAGGCAATTATGGTGCAGTCACAGCATTCCCTAATACATATTTAGTTGTTCGCAATTCGGATTTTTCCAAAGAGTCTGAAACGACGCTCGATTATCGTCCAAATGCCACTGGATCCTCTTGTGTTTTTCTTGACAAGAAAACTATATTTAATAGGAAGGTTACGAGTCCAATAGTAACTACTCTCCATTCCAACTCCGGAGTATGGAAAGAAATATTCTCTCGCTATATACAACTATTTATCAAACATCCCTTTCTGGTTACTTTTGAAGGAGTCCCAAAAGGGGAAAGAGGGATATCGGAAAAACATAAACGTATCTATTATCACCGTATTCAAAATCAAAGAAATAAACTTGAAATTCCTACTCAGTAGACTCTCGACATATGAAATAGCATTTCAAATCAAACCGATATACAATGATTGTGTCAGAATAGGTCTATCTCGACTATGATAAAAGCACTTATTAGCGATTTCTCCCAAGTACTGCTATTTCCGAAAGATGTGACCTACCATTCCGGATTAAACAAGCTACATAAAGAACTTTCATATAAACCACAATATAATCCACTCGATCACTTTGTTTTTAACCAAGAGCTTCTTGAGTTTTATACTTCGCTTAAACCGAAGCTTTCTCTCTATATTTTTACATCTGGTACTATCCAAGATGCTCCAGAATTTCAAAAGATTCTCATTCCAATTTTTTCCAAGATTTATTCTGCAAGCAAAATGGGAGTAAGTAAAACAGATCCGAAGGCGTATAAGGCGTTAACAGAAGACATTGGCATTGCTCAAGAGGAAGCTATATATGTAGATGATTCCTCAGCCAATATAGACGCATCAAATACTGCCGGGTTGAATTCCTTGATGTATACGACGAATAAAAGAATAATTGCGACAATCCAAAAAATCTTAATTTGAGTAATCTAGAATTAGGGATTTCGTATTGCAAGAAATGAAATTTCGCCGTGATTGAATTTACTTACCTCACCTTTCATTTGCGCCATTGGCCGAAATTCCAGGCCTACAATTTTACTTCTTCCTACTGATAAATGGTGTGTAG